>JAFYEL010000108.1 GCA_017544285.1 Lachnospiraceae bacterium
ATCCGTATTGCGGAGTATGGCTTTATTTCGGCGCTTAACACATCTGATATAAATGACGACAGGGTGGTTCTGAAACTTCCCGAATATGCGGTGATCTATGTAAAAAATGGTCCGAAGACTCCGGAGTATACCAGAATACGAATGGTTAATGCAAAGGGAGAATACCTGGACTACGATCATAAAAATGTATTTATCAGGGATATTTCAAAGGAAGAGATCATTGAAAAGAGGCTTTTGCCATACATTCCTTTTTATATTACAAGATACGAAAAGGATCTCGAGGCCTGCGATACAGCTAAGGCTATAGAGGACCTTGAATACCTTAGGGATTCTCTTGTGGCTATGAATGATAGCGGAGAGATAGAGTATGTAGAACTCATAAGGATAACGGAATACGTAAACACCATTATCATGCACATTACTGACGGTAATAAGGCAGAAAGGGAGGTTACAAAAGTTATGGGTGGAGTAGTACTTGAAGCACCGGAGAAAAAGTATATAGAAAAATGGCAGAAAGAAGCTCGTGAGGAAGGTCGCGAGGAAGGTCGCGAGGAAGGCCGTGAGGAAGGAGTTGCGCTGGGATTAGAGCAAGCAAATGCCCTTACCAATATCCTGATTGCAGCCGGACGGATAGAAGATCTCAAGAAAGCTGCCGTAGACAGAGAATACCAGAAAAAGCTGATAAGCGAGCTTTTACCTTAAAAAAGAGGGGTATATGATGGCCAAAAGGCGTATTATGAGCAGGTGATAGCGAAGAAGGAAGCAGAAAAGGAAGCGGCGCTGGCGGAAAAGGAAGCAGAAAAGGAAGCAGCACTGGCAGAAAAGGAAGCAGCACTGGCAGAAAAAGACGCAATCATCGCCGAACTCAAAAAAGCACTGGAGAAAAAGTAGAACAAAAGCTAATCAAATGCTGCCCGGAGTATACACAGTAAAAAGAAAAGATAATACCATCTCATACCGTGCATCCCTGACCTGCAGCGGCCGCCACATTTCCCTGGGAAGCTACCCCGACG
Source organism: Lachnospiraceae bacterium (assembly GCA_017544285.1). Lineage (GTDB taxonomy): Bacteria > Bacillota > Clostridia > Lachnospirales > Lachnospiraceae > UBA1753. Next base: position 1,014 of record JAFYEL010000108.1, read on the forward strand.
AGGATACTGCCCACCGTGCATACTGCGCCGCAAAGGATCTGATGGAAAGCAAGGCATCCCCCGGGGAGTATTCAGTCTTCGAGGATTCCCTTCCCTTTGACAAATTCATATCCCTCATCAACCTAAGGGACAACGGGGTCTATTTTGCTACCCCCATATACCTTATGAGGCGGTTTTTTCACTACTATCTTTCCCCGGATGAGATAATGACCTTTGACGCCGAGGACCTCTTCTATTTTGCGCGGCACAGGATTCAGCGCCGGGGCGGCAGGCTCTTTGTCTCCGACTACGGAATGCAGGTCACCCTTTCCACACGTTACGGCATACGCCCCTTCTCCGTGGAGGGCCGGGACCACGAATTTTTAAACGGTGATCCCCTGGACTTCAGATACGAAAACATCCGGATCATCAGCCCCTTCATCGGGGTCACCCCCTTCTTCAAAAAATCCGAGACCATACCCATGACCCTGAGCTACAAGGTCAGGATCCACGTGAAGGGCTACTACACCGTAGGGATCTTTTCCGACGAGATAAGCGCCGCTATTGCCTACAATAAAGCAGTTGACCACATAAAGCTGCGTTACTCCGAAAAAAATTACGGACAGAACTTCATCGAAGATCTGCCCGCAAAGGAATATGCCGAGATCTATACAGGTCTGGATATCTCAGCCTTCATCAAAAGCTTCGATAAAAACCATCCTACCGGTACTTGTAATCCACAAAACTGATATCAAGGTCTACAGGACCGTTAATACCGTCTATCTTTCCCGACGAGGAGTACTGCCACATTGTGTAGGTATAGGGATACTCCGACATGGAAAGCTTCTCCCCCTCCTTCAGGTAGGGAGCATCCACCAGCCAGACATCATAGCCGGAAAGCGCGGCGGGATCCATATCCTCGGAAAGCCTCTGTTTTGAAGCACCTATCATGGCTCTGTAGCCGTAGCCTCTCACAGCATCGCAGAAAGCCTTTGCGATATTTGAAAGCTCCTCCGGAGTAAGCCCGTCGGTTCTGGGCTTTTCGGAAGTCACCCTCTCGGTGTAAAAAACTATGGGATAGGTGACATTGTAGGAAGCTGCGGCAGCAACTGCATAATTTGCCTCCTCAACCGCCTCCTGGGTGTTCACTGCCTGGGAATAGAAATAGATTCCGGTCTCTACCCCGTGCTCAAGAGCACCCTTGATATTGTTTTCGTATTCCTCGTCAAAGACCACGTTGGCGCTGGAATAGCCCCTTACTCCCATCCTTATCATGGCAAAATCTATGCCTGAATTTGAGGCCGCCTCCCAGTCTATCTTTCCCTGGTATTTTGACACATCGATACCATAGGAAGAAACCTTGCGGCTGTTGGAATAATACTGCAGCTCGCTTCCCTCCATACGGAAATTGTCGTTTGAATAGTTGTTGTGCGGAATGTTTTCGTCGATGGGTATGAGCACAGGCTCTCCGGAATCGGCACAGTTGTAGGTCTCGCCGTCGGAAAGGCTGGCATCTACGCCAGAGGCTCCGTCACCCTCGGCAGTCTCGGGACGTTCCCGTGATGCCCTGTTTCCGGAAAGGGTAGGGAACTCCCCGTAGGTAGTTCGGTTGTCGGATATGGTTTTGGAAGGGGGCTTCTCCTCGTCGGATTTGTACATATCCCAAAAATCCAGATCATCGGAGGTAAGGCCGCTGCCGGTGTAATCACCGCCTATCTGAGAAGGATCGGTGAATTCGGTCTTTGATTCCTCTTCCTCTACCTTGACAACGCTGTTTTTGTTTTTACCGGAAGGGGCATTCAGGATCAGAACAATGCCCACTACAAGGGTAACCGCGCACATAGCTCCGAGACAGCCCAGAAATATGCCGGCATTGCTCTTCTTTTTGCTGTTGTAAAGATCCCCGTTATAATCGAAATTCAAAGCTTCACCTGACTATGGCACTCTTGGGACATTTCTCGGCACACTTGCCGCATTTGGTACATTTGTCGTAATCGATGGATGCAAGGAAGTTTTCTACATGGATGGCGTCGTCGCCGCACTCCTTGGTACAGAGCATACAACCTATGCAGGCTGCAGTGCAGGCCTTCATGGCAACGGGACCCTTATCCCTTGAATTACACTTAACCCTTACGTTGTTTTCTGCGGGAACCAGGGAGATGAGTCCTCTGGGGCAGACCTCTGCACATTTTCCACATGCCTTGCAGGCCTCTTCATCAACCACGGCAATACCGTCTTTGATATGGATGGCGTCAAACTGGCATGCTCTCACGCAGTCGCCGCCTCCGAGACAGCCGAAGGTGCAGAGCTTGTCGCCGCCTCCGGGGGTACTCTTTCTCATGGTGCAGGACTCGAGTCCGCTGTAATCATAGCTCTTTTTTGCCTTCTCACAGTCACCGGCACACTTTACAAAAGCGACCATGCGCTTTGAGGCACCGGCCTCCTGTCCCATTATGGAAGCTACAACCTGTGCCACGGGATCGCCGCCCACGGGACACCCGTTTACAGGAGCGTTTCCGGCAGCTATTGCCGCTGCCAGACCGCTGCAGCCTGCGTAGCCGCATCCGCCGCAGTTGTTACCCGGAAGGGCGTCGGTTATCTTTTCTACTCTCTCATCTACCTCAACGGCAAACTTTTTGCCTGCGACGCCAAGGAATATACCTATGAGAAGACCTGTTGCTGCCACGCATATTGTGGCGATCATGATACCTGTGAGCATGATTTACCTCGTGTTGAATTATTTGATATTAGTGTATTTATTGTAGTTAATATTTTTAATTATTTCTAATTGTTTCTAAAGTCCTACGCCATCCTCGCACATTCATCTCGTGTCGGAACGGCTCAGACCTTACTAAACTCAAACTTCGCCTATGAGAGGAAATACGACTCGTTTTCGTTAAGTGCGGCTGGCTTATTGTTCCTTACCCGAGACGAATGCTGTCTCGGATGGCTCACAATATTACGGATATCAGTCCCGAGTAATGCTTTGGAACCTACCGAGGAGGCTTGGAATAGGCCGGTACTTAGCGAATTTGAGCGCAGCGCTAAATGAGCTTAGTACCGCTGCCGGTTCGGTGGAGGGGCCCGTCATTGCCTTGGCTCTATACGGAACAAGGCCGGGAGCACACCGAAATTCCACTAGCGAGAGCGGCCCCGAGTGTAGGTCTCTAAAGCTTACGAGGGACGTCTCCGTCAGGTCTCTGAAGCTTACGAGGGACGTCTCCGTTAGGTCTCTGAAGCTTACGAGAGACGTCTCCGTCAGGTCTCACCGCAGCGCTGCAAATCCACAAAACGCGATCGCCATAAGCCCCGCAGTGAGAAGCACAATAGGCATTCCCCTGAAGGAGGTCGGAATGTCATTGTACTCAATGCGTTCCCTGAGGCCGGCAAGTATAACTATCGCAATGGCAAAACCGAGAGCGGTCGCAAAACCGTTTACCACGGATTCAACAAAGCCGTAGCTTTTCTGAACATTTGTGAGAGCCACTCCAAGTACCGCACAGTTCGTGGTAATAAGAGGAAGATAAACTCCCAGGGCCTCGTAAAGCGGAGGCATTGATTTTTTAAGGAACATCTCGACGAACTGTACCAGAGCCGCGATCACCAGGATGAACACTATGGTCTGGAGGTAGGTGAGGTTCAAAGGCGTCAGGATGTAGTTGTATATAAGGCTTGCAACGGCTGAAGAAAGCGTGATAACGAATACTACCGCGCCTCCCATACCGGATGCCGTCTTTATCTTTTTTGATACTCCCAAGAAGGGACAGAGGCCAAGGAACTGGCTGAGTACCACGTTGCTGATAAGGGCGGAGCCCAATGCTATCTTAATAAGGTTTGCTATCATACGCCGCTCCTTTTCATCCCGTCACAGCCCACGCAGGCATCACACCTTGCGGAGCATCCCATTTCAACGGCGGGTTTCTTGCTCATGATCTTGTTTCTCAGGGCTACCAGGAATGCCAGGACAATGAAGGCTCCGGGTGCCATGATGAAGATGGTTGCTCCCTCATAGGCCTCGGGCAGTATCCTTACGGAGAAAAGCGTGCCCGCACCGATGAATTCCCTGAGGAGTCCTATGCAGGTGATGCCGAAGGTGAAGCCAAGTCCCATGCCCAGTCCGTCAAATGCGGATGAGACAACCCCATTTTTGTAGGCCCAGCTCTCGGCACGTCCGAGGATAATGCAGTTTACCACTATGAGGGGGATGTATATGCCAAGGGCCGCATAAAGGTCCGGCATATAACCCTGCATCAGCATCTGTACCACCGTAACGAAGGATGCGATGACCACTATGAAGGCGGGGATGCGGACTTCCGAGGGGATTATCTTCCGGAGCATCGATATTACTATATTTGAAAGGACCAGCACCACCGTTGTGGAAAGGCCCATGCCTATGGCGTTTACACCGGAGGTGGTGACCGCCATGGTGGGGCACATGCCCAGCATCAGAACAAAGGTGGGATTTTCCTTTATGATTCCGTTGTACAGACGTTCTAACATTTTGTTCTCTCCTATATATCACATTAGGTAAAATCGCAAAGCGATTTTTTTATGTCTCACAATGCAATGCATTGCTCGACGTCACTGGCGCAAGGCCAGATGACTAAGATGACTAGCCCTCAACCTGTGCTATCGCCGTATACACGGCTCCCATCACCGCCTTGGTGGTAATGGTAGCTCCGGATATGGCGTCCACTTCAGAGGTGTAGGCGTTCTCTCCCGGGTTAACGGTGAAGGCGGAAGAATCAAGGCCTACGAACCTTGACCTGAACTCCTCTTCCGTGGAGCGCATGCCCAGTCCCGGGGTCTCGGAGAGGTCCAGGATCTCGAGGCCCTTAACCGTTCCCTCTTCGTCAACTCCCACTGCCATAGAAATATCGCCTCCGTAGCCCATGTGGCTGGTGACCAGTACTACATATCCGGCATCGGAGCCGTCATCCCGCGTTCCCTTGATAAGGGCGGTGACGGTGTTCATTTCATCGCCGGTGCCCTCGGGGAGTGAAAGCTCCTCGAAGCTCTTCGCCTCACTGAGGACCGCGCTGTAGGCCTCCTGCTTTGTCTGCTCGGCCCTGGCCTCTATGGGATCCTTTGTGACCTGGTATACCGCTCCCAAAAGGAGTCCGGACACCAGAGTGATTACTGTCAGTATAAGAGTATTTTTTACTATGTTGTTCATGATCTTTCTCCGCCGTATCCGAATGCTTTGCTCATGGTGAACCTGTCGATAAGAGGCACTATGAGGTTACCGGTTATGATGGCGTAGGAAACGCCCTCGGCCGATGCGCCGAAGACCCTGAATATGCCAGTGAGGACACCCAGGAAGACGCCGTATATAAGCTTACCCCTTTCCGTGATGGGGCAGGTGACGTAGTCGGTGGCCATGAAGAAGGCTCCGAGCATCAGTCCGCCTCCGGATATCTGGGCTACCAGGTAATAGGGATCAAGCCCGTGTCCGGAAAAGATGATATAAAACAGAGCGAATGAAATGATGTAGGTGCCCGGGATCTTCAAGTCGATGATGCCCGCCATGATGAGGATGATGGCACCTATCATGATGGCGATGACGCTGGTCTCTCCGATACATCCCGCGCAGCGACCGATCACCATGTTGAAGGTGTCAACGCTCTCGCCGCTCTTAAGCCGCATGAGGGGAGTGGCTCCGGAAAGTGTGTCAGTGGAAAAATCCGTCATGTGCCTGGTAAAGGAGATCACCAGGAATGCTCTGGCCGCAAGGGCGGGATTCATGATGTTCTGCCCCAGGCCGCCGAAGAGGAGCTTTACCACGAAGATGGCAAAGACGCCGCCCACCACGGGGATCCAGAGGGGTGCTGCGGGAGGCAGGTTCATTCCAAGAAGAAGTCCCGTTACTACGGCGGAAAAATCCTCTATGGTGCTCTCCCGGCCCAGGATCTTCTGTCCCAGGTGTTCGGTTATAACGCAGGTCGCACAGGATATGACCAAAAGCAGAAGGGCTCTCAGTCCGAAGAACCACACTCCGAAGATGCACGCGGGCAGCAGACCTATGGCTACCGTCATCATGATCTTTGAGGTGGAATTATTGCTTCTGATATGTGGTGAGGCCGAAACCTTTAAGTTATTTTCCATTTTTCTTTTTACCCAGTATGATCTTTCTCATGGTTTTGATGGACTGTGCAAGATGACGCTTTGCGGGACACACGTAGCTGCAGGACCCGCACTCCATGCACTCAAGTCCGAAACAGCTCTCAAAGCCCTCTTCGTCGCCGTGGTCAGCGGCAGCGGCCAGCCTGGTGGGGATGAGCCTCGAGGGGCAGGCCCTTACGCACTCTCCGCAGTTTATGCAGGCAGTTGATTTGGTCTTTGAGACGGTGTCCTCACGGAGTCCCAAAAGTGAGGAACAGGTCTTGGTGATGGGCACATGAAGGTCAAAGAGGGCAAAGCCCATCATGGGGCCTCCGCAGATGACCTTTTCGGGGGTGCACTTGAAACCTCCGGCGGCCTCAAGGAGCTCCGACAGATCGGTGCCTATGGGAACCCGGAAGTTTTTGGGATCCGCTACGGCATCACCGGTGACGGTCACGATCCTGTCTATAAGAGGAATTTCCTTTGTCACGGCCTCATATATGGCTATGAGGGTGTCGGCGTTGTCGACTATGCAGCCGGCGTCCGCAGGCAGCATTTTGGAATTGATGGCCCTGCCTGTGCAGGCGTAGATAAGCTGACGCTCGGAGCCCTGGGGATATTTTGTCTCCAGGGACTTTACGGTGATGCGGCTCTCCCCGGTGGTGAGCTCTCTCATGAGCTCTATGCAGTCAGGCTTATTGTCCTCAATGGCGATAATGCCCTTTGCATTTTCAAAGAGGGAAAGAGCTATCTTAAGTCCACCGATTATGCATTCGGGGCGCTCAAGCATCATCCTGTAGTCGGAGGTAAGATAGGGCTCACACTCCGCGCAGTTGGCGATGACATATTCGATCTTGTCAGGTTCCTTGGGGGAAAGCTTGACGTGGTTGGGGAAGCCTGCGCCGCCCATGCCCACGACTCCCGCCTCTTTGACACGGTTTATGATGTCCTCACGGGAAAGCTCCTTGGGATCGGTCTGCCTTTCACCGAGACCGGGGACGCACTCCATGGCGCCGTCGTTTTCGATGATGATGCAGTCAGCCATGTCGCCCACGGGGGTGCGGCGTTTTTCGATGCCCTTTACGGTGCCTGACGCACCGGCATAGATGTGTGCGGAGACAAAACCTGCGGCCTCAGCTATTTTCTGTCCCCTGAGTACTCTGTCACCCTTTTTTACGATGGCCGCGGCAGGTGCGCCGATATGCTGAGAAAGAGGATAAGCCAGCTCTCCCGTCGGCGTGTAGTCACTGACGGGCGTATCCTTTGACAGGGCCTTGCCGTCATCGGGATGTACGCCTCCGTTAAATGTATCAGACATATACCATACTTCTCCACTTGATTTATTCAAAAATTACATATATTATAATAAAGTATTCTTTAAATATCAATAATGGGAGAGCAAAATGAAAACCGTAAAGACACCCATCAAGCCAAATCTTACTACTTATCCCTACGAAAAGCTGGGGGATCTTCAGGATATCCTCTTTATGGACATAGAGACCACCGGTTTTTCCCCGGATTCATCGGTGCTTTACCTCATAGGCTGTGCCTATATCGAGGACGGCATTTTTAACGTGATACAGTGGATGGCCGAAAATTACGACGAGGAAGAAGCCGTGCTCTACGCCTTCTACAATTTCGCATCATCCTACAAAAAGCTGGTGCACTTCAACGGAAATCATTTTGACATCCCCTTCATGTCCTCCCGCATCGAAGAGCTGGATCTTCCCTTCGACCTTCGTATCTTTGAGGGCATCGATATCTATAAGCGTCTAAAGCCATATAAGGAATTTCTTAAGCTCCAGTCCTTAAAGCAGCGCAGCATCGAGGAGTATATGGGCCTTGAGCGCGAGGACACTCTGGGCGGCATGGAGCTTGTAAATGCCACAAACGAATATCTGCAGACCGGTGATGAGGATATCGCCTCCACTCTTCTGCTTCACAACCTTGACGACCTCAAGGGCCTTGTAGGCATAGTTCCCATGCTGGCGGTCACTGACCTCTTTACCGAAAACATCAGGGTCACAAAGGCCGGCCGCAATCCCTACACAGATGCCGACGGCATCGCCAGGAGCGAGGTCATCATGGAGCTGGCTCTTCCCTCTCCCCTTCCGGTTCCCGTTTCCTACGGCTGGTCGGACTGCTATTTCACCGGCGAGGGCACCAGGGGCAAGCTCAGGGTAAGCGTATACCAGGGCGAGCTCAAGTACTTCTACCCCAATTACAAAGAGTATTATTATCTTCCCGATGAAGATGTAGCCGTACACAAGAGCGTGGCGGCCTATGTAGATCCCTCAAAGCGTGAAAACGCAAAGGCCTCCAACTGCTACACAAAGAAATGCGGTATCTTCCTTCCCCAGTGGGATCCGCTGTTCTCTCCCGTCTTCAGGCAGGCCTATAAAGAGCCCACCATGTACTTTGAGCTGACGGATGAATTCAAACACGATCCCAAGCGTTTTGCCACCTACGCGAAGCATCTTCTGCAGATGCTGGTGACTCCCTATTGATCCGAAAGCAAAATAAGGGATAACAACAAAACCCCCGGCTGAGCCGGGGGTATCTTTATGTTATTCCTTCTCGTAGTAGAACGAATTTCTTCGTTTGTAGCCCATCTCCTTGTAGTCCATGATCTGCTCTGTGGAACCAATGAAAAGGATGCCTCCCTTTTTAAGGGAGCCCGCAAACTTGCGGAACACATCATCCTTAGCCTCCTCTGTAAAGTAGATCAGTACGTTTCTGCAGACAATGAAGTCACAGTTTGTGGGATAAGGGTCCTTAAGCAGGTTTGCCTGTTTGAACTCTACCCTGGCCTTGATCTCATCGGAGATCTTGTAGGAAGGACCAACCTTGGTGAAGTATTTGTCCTTAAGGTCCTTGGGTACTCCCGCAAGGGATTTTTCATTGTACAGGCCGACCTTTGCCTTTTCCATGACCTGCTTGTCAATGTCTGTGGCGTAGATCTTTATCTTGTTGAGGGGCAGGTGCCTTGAGAGCGCCATAACCAGCGAGTAGGGCTCATCGCCTGTGGAGCAGGCGGCGGACCATATCTTAAGGTTCTGTCCGAACTTCTGGATAAGCTCCGGTATGTATTCCTTGTCCATCATCTGCCACTGATCGGGGTTTCTGTAGAACTCGGATACATTGATGGTAAGGTAGTTGACAAACTCCTCAAAGCGCTCTTTGTCGTTCTTAAGTGCCTGAACGTATTTGTCATAGCCCACTATCTTATTCTTGGAGATAAGAGTGTCTATGCGGCGCTTCATCTGCTTTTCTTTGTAAGCATTGAGGTCGATCTTTGTCAGGTCAAATACCGCTTTTTTGAAGTACTCGTAGTCAAATGCCATACATCGTGCCTCACATGAACTTTAAAAAACGTTATCAGTCAACAGATCACTCGGCAGCTTCCTCAGCAGGTGCCTCAGCCTCAGCTTCTGCCTCTTCTGCGGTCTCGCTTGCAACTGCCTCGATATCTACGGAAACAGCCTCGTCTTCGCTGTCACCGGCTGCCTCAGTCTCCTTTTTCTCGGGAGCAAGGAGCGCCTTGATGGAAAGGCTGATCTTCTTTTCTGCCTCGTTGAAGTCTACTACCTTTGCAGTAACTTCCTGGCCAACGGAAAGAACGTCGCCCGGCTTCTCGATGTGCTCGCGTGCAATCTGTGAAACATGGAGCAGAGCATCGATGCCTGCCTCAAGCTCAACGAATGCGCCGAAGTCGGTCATGCGGGCAACCTTGCCGGTAACAACCTTGCCGATGGCATATTTCTCAGCTGCATCGATCCAGGGATTCTGGTCTGCAAACTTGAGTGAAAGTGCAACCTTGGTGCCGGAGATCTCTTTGATGAGAACCTGAAGAACCTGGCCAACTTTGAATACCTTCTTAGGATTCTCAACACGGCCCCAGCTCATCTCGGAGATGTGGAGCAGACCGTCTACGCCGCCCAGATCAACGAATGCACCGAAGTCGGTGATATTCTTTACGGTACCCTCTACAACGTCGCCAACCTTGATGCGCTCGAAAAGCTCCTTGCGAAGCTCGGCCTTCTTCTCCATGAGGAGAACCTTGCGGTCACCGATCACGCGGCGTCTCTTGGGATTGAACTCGGTAATGATGAACTCGATATCCTGACCGAAGTACTTGTTAAGATCCTTTTCGTAAGAATCGGATACCAGAGATGCGGGAATGAATACCCTTGCCTCATCAACAACAACGGAAAGTCCGCCGTCCAGTACCTTTGCGACCTTGGCGGTGAGAACCTCGCGGTTGTTGAATGCCTCTTCAAGACGCTTGTTGCCCTTGTCGGCAGCCAGGCGCTTGTAGGTCAGGAGAACCTGTCCCTCGCCGTCATTGACCTTGAGGACCTTTGCCTCCATCTCGTCGCCCACGTTCACAACCGTGGTCAGGTCAAGATTGTTATCGTTAGTGTATTCGTTTTTCTTGATGATACCGTCTGACTTGTAACGAATGTCAAGAATGATCTCGTCGGGCTTTACCGAAATAACCTTGCCGTTTACAACCTCTCCCGTGTGTATTTTTTTGATCTCTTCTTCCTGTAAAAGTTGTTCAAAATTTTCCTCTGACATAATTATGAACCTCCTCGATAATATTGTCCGGGGTGGAAGCCCCCGCGGTAATACCTACACATGGAATGGATTTAGGCAATTCTAAATTCAAGTCAGCAAGTGTCTGTATAAAATGAGTGTTTTCACACTCTCCGCGACAGATCTCGCAGAGCTTTCGGCTATTGGATGAGCTGCGGCCCCCTATGACAATCATAGCGCCCGATTGGGCTGCAACCTCATGAGCAATTTTTTTTGCCTCGCTCTGACGCTCCTGCGTGGCGCTGCAGATAGTATCCACAGCATTGCTATTATACCCTTTTTTTGATAAAATTTCAACAATATCTTTAAATTTATTGGTGTTAAATGTGGTCTGAGCAACGATGAACAAAGGGATGTCTCCCAGGTCGGCTTCTTCCGCCTCCGAAATCTCCGAGATCACCACCGGATCTCCGGCCGAATTCTCCACGCACCAGCCCTTTATGCCCTCCACTTCCGGATGGCCGTCGTTGCCGATGATCACTACCCTTTTGCCCTCTTTGCCTGCCTTTTCCACCAGGTTGTGGATCTTTAAAACAAAGGGACAGGTGGCGTCCACCACCTTCGCTCCGGTGCTCTCCAGCTTTTCCTTTACCCTGCGGGAAACACCGTGGGAACGGATGACTATGATGCCGCCCTTTACGCTCTCCAGATCCTCCTCGTTTTCAAGGACGGTGACACCTTTTTCCTCCAGGTCCCTGACAACTTCTTCGTTGTGGATGATGGGGCCCCAGGTGTAGATCTTTTCGCCGCTCTCTATGCTCTTGTATACCTTTTCCACCGCCCGCTTAACGCCGAAGCAGAAGCCGGCGGTCTTTGCAAGGATCACCTTCATGCCGTTTTCACAAGCTCCATAATACGGTTTACAACTTCATCGATGGTCATATCCGATGAATCCACAAGCACTGCGCCCTCGGCCTGTACCAGGGGTGAGTTCTCTCTGTGCATGTCACGGTAATCTCTCTCTTCGATATCTTTTTTCGTCTCTTCAAGATCGCAGGTTTCGCCCTTTGCGGTCATCTCGTCGTAGCGCCTCTTTGCACGGCACTCCACGGAGGCGGTGAGGTAAACCTTTACCTCGGCGTTGGGAAGAACTACCGATCCGATATCCCTGCCGTCCATGACCACGCTCTCCTTTGCGGCAAGCTCCTGCTGAAGGGCCACCAGCCTCTTTCTCACATCTCCGATGGCGGAGGTGACGGAGGCCATCTGCGATACCTCGGGAGTCCTGATGAGCGAGTTTACGTTTTCATCTCCGATGAGCACCACCTGCTCGCCGTTTTCGTATTTGAGGCTTATGTCCGCGTCCTTAACAAGCTCTGCAGCGCTCTCGGGTTTCTCCGTGTCAAAGCCCGAGCGCATGAGATACAGGGCCATGGCTCTGTACATGGCGCCGGTGTCAACATAGATAAATCCCATGTTTTTTGCTACAAGTTTTGCGATGGTTGATTTGCCCGCTCCTGCGGGGCCGTCTATTGCTATCTGCATATCTTCCTCCCGATTGTCATCTTATTACCGCCTATGCGGCATTACTCCATATTTATCCCTGCGGCGTACCCGGTGCTCCAGGCGATCTGCAGGTTGTAGCCTCCGGTCAGAGCATCCGCATCCAATACCTCTCCCACGAAATAAAGCCCGCTTACAAGCTTGGACTCCATGGTGCCGGGGTCTACCTCCTTGAGGTTGATGCCCCCTCTGGTTATTATGGCTTCATCAAAGCCACGCTTTCCCGTGACGGTCAGCGGAAAGCCCTTTAAAAGTTCCAGGAGGCTGCGCCTCTGCTGCTTTGTGATGCTGTTTACCTTTATCCTGGGGTCGATGCAGGAAAGCTGCGCTACAACGGGTATCAGCTTTTGAGGCAGAAGCTCGTCCAGTGCGTTTATGAAATCCCTGTTGGCATACTTTTCGAAATCTCGCAGAAGCCTTTTGTCAAGCTGCTGCTCGTCAAGCCCGCTCTTTAGATCTATCTTTGCCTCCAGAGGCGGATCAGGGCAGAGGGCCGATGCCGTCAGCACCAGCGGACCGCTTATGCCGAAATGGGTAAAGAGCATCTCTCCCGTTTCGCAAAATACGCGTTTGCCATCTTTAAAAAGACTCAGGGTGACGTTTTTCAAAGAAAGGCCCTGAAGCTGTCTGCAGACCTCTCCCTCGCACTCGAAAGGTACCAGGGAAGGGATGCAGTCGGACACCTTGTGTCCAAGCTTTTTTGCCCATTTCATGCCGTCTCCCGTGGAGCCCGTGGTCTTGTATGAAAGCCCTCCCGTGGCCACTATGACCCTGTCGGAGCTGACTGTTTCGCCATTTTTGAGCACCACTCCCACGGCTTTTTGGCCTTTTACGGCAATGTCAGCCACAGGGGTGTTGAGCCTTATCTTTACTCCCGAGGCTTTCAGCATTTTCTCGAGAGTCTTTATCACGTCCGAGGAATGATCCGATGCGGGAAAGACCCGGTTACCCCTCTCTGTCTTCAGGGCCAGGCCTTCGCTTTCGAAAAGACTGCAGAGGGCCGAATTGTCAAAGCCGTAGATGCTGCTGTAGAGAAACTTTTCTCCGCGGCAGATGCTGTCAAAAAGCTCGGTCACATCGCAGGCGTTGGTGAGATTGCACCTTCCCTTGCCGGTTATGAAGAGCTTCTTTCCCAGCTTTTCGTTTTTTTCAAAAATAGTAACGGAATGTCCCGCCCGGGCTGCGGCATAAGCGGCCATCATACCTGCGGGACCTGCGCCGATAACTGTAATATCCATATCACTCCAGGGTTCTTAGCTTGTCCTCGTCAAGGAAATCCATCTCATCCGAGCCGTAAACCTGATAATCAGCCCAGATCTCTTCAAGGGTGTGAAGGTTCTCGAAGACCTCGCGCTTTTTCTTCATGCAGAGCCCCACTATCAGGGCGTTCACGAGGGAAAGGGGCGCCACCAGGGAATCCACGATGGACACCGAGGAGCTCTTGGCGAAAAGATTTACCGCCGAGTACATATTCATGGGGGAATGGACATCGTCGGTGATGGCTATGACGGAGGCGGATCTGGAATTGGCAAACTCCAGTGCTTTCAGCGCCCTCACTGAATACCTGGGGAAGCTGATGCCGATGACCACGTCCTTTGAGTCCACCCTTATCATCTGTTCGAAGATCTCGTTGACGGAGCTGGTCTGCACCAGGTGCACGTTTCCGAACATGATATTCAGATAGAAGGACAAAAAAGCGGCCAGAGGCGCTTCCTGCCTGATGCCCACAACATAAACATTGCGGGCAGAGCAGATAAGCTCCATGGCCGTTTCAAAGGCGTCCACATCCACCAGCTCAAGAGTCTCGTTTATCCTTGCCATATCCGCCATAAGAACGGAGGTAATGAGCTCCGACCTGGAGCTCTTGCCGTACTGCATATCCATCCTGTCCATGACGGAAAGACGTCCTTTAACCACCTGGGAAAGGGCGTCCTGCAGCTCAGGATAGCCTTCGAACCCCAGGGACATGGCATAGCGGACAACGGTGGACTCCGAAACTCCCACGCACTTACCCAGCTTTGCCGCCGTCATAAAGGCCGCCTCGTCTATATTCTCCCTGATGTAATCGGTGATCTTTTTATGGCCCTTGCTCATGGAAGGGTAACGATCGTCAAAGGTAGAAAAAATGTCCACTGTTTACGCCTTTCTCAGGGCTTCGTATATCCTGCCCAGCTCTTCCCTGATCTCGGTCTCGTCCATGTCAAGGTCACCGTTGAGGCTCATGCAGGCCATGCCGTTAACAAAGGTCCAGATGCTGGAAAAGATCATGCCTGCCTTCTGTGCGGGCACTCCTTCAACCTTCTTAAGCTCCTTGAGAACGTACATCTTTTCTCCGCCGTTTATGAACTCGTAGGTTGAGGCGTGTTTCTTATAGTGGCTCACGAAGAGAATGCGGAACAGGTTTTCATGCTCCGTTGCAAATCTGATATAGGTGATGCCCAGGTCCACAAAAGGAATTGCCGAATCCTTGGGAGCCTTTTCATAGTAGTCGGCGAAAAATTCACCTGCCAGCCTTATTACGTCATCCTGAAGATCCGCCATGTTCTCATAGGCTCTGAAGATGGGCTGGGTAGAGCAGTTTGCCTGTGCTGCCACGCGCCTTGCGGTCACTGCCTCAAGGCCCTCCTGACGCGCCAGGGAAAGAGCTGCTTCCTGGATTACTTCCTTTGTGATACTCTGTTTTCTTGCCATTTTGTTTTCCCCCTGTGTTTGATGCTTATTCAGCTTTGGCTTTACTCTGGATAATACCTGTCAATGTATCATATAATTCCCTGTCTACCTTCTTGAGGTTAATGGGACTTAATTCCTTGTTTACAAAACAGTGACTGCTCTTACCGTCGGTATAAAGCTCTCCGTCTTTGGCGTTCCTTACCTCGTATTCAAAGTTCCAGCGGATGCCGTTAAAGGATGAGCATTTAAGGAATACCTGGAAGGTGTCGCCGTAGGTAAAGGCTTTTCTGTAGTTTGCAGTTACCGAGAGCACAGGGATCAGGATACCCTTTGCCTCAAATCCGTGGTAGGGAATCCCAACTTCCTTTAAAAGCCATACTCTGGCTTCCTCAAACCACCTGATGTAGTTTGAATGATGGACTATGCCCATGCAGTCGGTCTCGTAGTAAAATATCTGCCTTTCGTAAGGCCCGTATAATTTTGATTCCATGGTGATAACGCTTTCAATTTCTTCGGAAAATCCGTATATTTTCCTCGTGATATGGGGCATGATCACTGCTTTGTCGTCATGCCTCTCTGTACATAAATAACATACGTTTCGAAATTTGTCAACTTAATTCATTCAAATCAAAAACGGACCCCCTTTCGGGAGCCCGTTTTTTCGCCCTGACTTACTTCAGGAATATCTTGTTTCTGTTGAGCTTGGAGCCGGCCTTCAGAGCGTTGTTTGCTGCAATAGCCTTTTCGCCTGTAGGAGCAACCTTGCCGATCTTGACCGTGGTCTTGTAGATCCTGCCGTTAAGTACATACTTGGCTGAGATCTTGTTTACTCCGCCGCCTGCATCCTGCTCGATAAGGATGGAGCCGTCGTTGTTTGCTGTTGCGTAGTAGGTCTTACCCTTAATGGTGATGGCCTGTCTTACGCCGTTCTTTACAATGGTACGCTTGTTCATGATCCAGTATCCGGATGCGAAGTCCGCGGACTCATTTGTAACCTTAACCGTAGGCTCGATGATGATTGCCTCGTTTCCGGAGGTGGTGTTTCCTGCCATCATGAGCTTAGCTCTCTTGATGTTTACGTCAAAGGCGATATCCCTTACATGGATGGTAATGGTTCCCTTCTCAGTCTTAACAACAACGGTGTAAACCGGTGCGTTCTTCAGAGACTTAAGCTTCAGGATACCCTTCTTGCTGATCTTAGGCAGCTTGATGTTGGAAATTCCCTTCCACTCGGTTCCGTTGTATGCGGATACCACGGTGCATCCCTTAAGACCGGATACCTGGAGTCTTGCGTTCAGAGTTACCTCGGAAGTTCCTGCCATGTTCTCGCTGATAGAGACTGTCTTAACCTTCTTTCTCTTGAAGTGAAGGATTGTGGTAGCGTTATCATCCTTATCCTGGAGGATGCCATCTACGTCTCCGTTGAACTTCTTCATGTCGTTGATTTCCGCAAGCTTCGCAGCATTCTCGGAAACCTTAGCCTCAAGCTTCTCATCCTCTGTAGGCTCTCCGCCTGCCTTTCTGGAGGTGTTGAACTCTACAGTCACATCAGACTCAGGCATCCTGAAACTGCCGTCAGCAGATGCTGTAACCGCATTGCCCTCAGCATCTGTTACGCTTATGCCGTCGATCTGATATCCGCTCTTTGCCTTGGCTCCGGTATCGATCAGGTCGTACTCAAATGCCTTCTCGGGAAGAGTCTCAAAGCTGAGAGCGTTCTTGTCATATACGTAGGTGATCTTGTAGCTTACCTTCTTTACTGCCGTTACGACGATCTTGACGATCTCGTTGGGCATCGTGAAGCTGTAGTCACCTTCTACGTATACGGTTCCGATATCGCCCTTAAGTTTAACATCAGCAGTGATGTCATTTCCGGCCGTATCGTAGATCTTAATAGAATCCGCTACTAGCTTGTAGCCGTCGGCAGGTGCTGCGTTGAAGCTTACCAGCTCTTCGTATGCAGCCCTGGACTTAAGATTCGAGATGATACTGTTGGACTCCTTGCTCTGGATGTCGTGATCCGCACTCCTTGCGGTAAGGGTCACTATCGATCCGCCGCTGGGCTGCACGTAGGTGTACTCATTAGGATTCCTGGTGAGGTTGTAAGGTACTGCCTCGCCGGTTGCCGCGTTAACTATGGTGAGCTCATCCAGGCTGTAGCCGTACTCGTAAACCGCATTGATGGTGATGATGGTATCAACCTTTGCGGCATCATGGCTTGCAGTGGTGGTCACGTTGTTCTCGCTTACGACGGTCACGGGATAGATGATGTCAAATGCGTCAACTGCCAGTATCACATCGTATGCGGGCATTGTGAAGCTTCCCTCTCCCGTAGCGGGATCAAAGCTCAGGTTTACATCAAGAGGCGTCGAGCCGGGTGCTATGCCATAGTCGTCATACCTGTAAACCTTTACGCTGTCTGCATTGAACTCAAAGTCCGTATAAGGCACTGCCTTGAAGTTTACGGTGGAAGCAAACTCCTCATCTGTGGGAAGAACTGAAGGCAGGGTCACTTCGCAGTTATATGGATCTGCGTAAAGAGCGTAATCTGCCTTGCCTACTGTGTAGGCGATTTTTGTTCCGCCGCTGGGCTGACTGAATACATAGGTGTACTCACGCTTGTTACCCGGTTCGTTTACACTGTAGGTCACGTCTGCTACATCTACTGCTGTCTCGCCAATGTTGAGACCTTTAAGCGCATATCCCTCATCGCAGAGGATAGTCAGTGTAACATCGTCTCCCGCCTCTGCCTTAAGCGTATTTGCGCTTATGGTTGAGTGAGCTGCCGCTGCGGGAAGCGTTACGTTATAGAGCTGGCCATGGGCCTCGGCGCAGATGATTATCGCAAACTCAGGCATAACCACGCTGTAGGTATGGCTTTCATTATCGGCCGACTTGAATGCTACAGGCTTTGTAAGATCGGGAGCAGGATTTCCGAATTCATCCTCGCCCAGCTTGTAAACCTTTATGCTGTCGTCATTGATCGTATAATCAGCTGCCTGAGCCTCTGTGCTGCCGGGCAGAACCATAAACTCTACGTTCTCGCCGCAGGCTGCGCTTTCCTTGTCTCCTGTTACATTGATCCTGGTCTTCTTTGCAGCGTTCGTGCTGTCGACTGCGTATACGATAGCCTCATACTTGATCTCTATGGTCACGCCGTAACGTACCATATTGAAGGTGAAGTCATCGGTAAGAAGTCCGCCGCCGCTGGGAATGACCTCTGTAGTCGTTGCATTGCCATCGACATCGTTTGCGAATACCTTTCTGGAGGTGATACGATATCCTGCCTTCTGTACCTCATTCTGAGAGATGCTGATCTTAACGACCTCTCCCTTGGCTGCCGTAGACTTATCGGAAGTTACCGTCATCATGGTGGCAAGCTCATCCGGAATGTTCACGGGATACTGCTTGTCGATGGTGGTAAGCCTAACCTTTACGGCCTGTGCAGGCTGGATAAAGCTATAACTGTAGGTATTTCCGTTCTTAACAGGGCCGCTTACTGCCAGGTCGATGAGAGCTCCGCTTTCCTTATCGTAGAGTGTAACGGCATCGGGTGTTGAATCCTCATCAAGCACTGCATCGAAGCTTACTGTTGATCTGAAGTTGTGGAGCTCTCCACCCACTACGGTAATCGCTGCATTGGGATTAGCTGTAGTAGCTTCGTGTTCAACCACGCTGTAGGCTTTTTCGGTGGTCTTAAGCATTATGCTGCTGATACCGCCTGAAGGCATTTTAACAATGTAAGTGAGATCATCGCCTGCATCAGTAGTCGTAGCTGTGATCACGTCAGTGAGATCATTTATCTCTGCTCCTGCTGCATTAAGTACCTTGAATCCGTCCTCCTTGTAGCCAGGAGTAAATATAACATGAAGTTTTGTTTCATTCGCACCGTCGGCCACAACAAGCGATGTCAGGTCTGAATTAACGGTTGCATGTGATGCCTCATCTGCACTTACGGTGAATCCATAAGGTATGGGTGCTACATAAGTACGGATCGTTACAGGACATGCGGGCATCTCGAAGGAGTATACTCCGCTTGCATCGGGCAGTGCGTTCTCTGATACATATCCGAGTTCCTTTGATACCTTTACGCCATCTGACTCAGGCATTCTGTAATCCGCATCGGGAGTTACCGTAAATTTAACGGTATCCTTGTAAGCCGCACAATTGCTATCGTCAACACCTGCGGTGATATCTACGGTAGCGTGTAATTCTGCTTTATCAACAACATACTTTCTTGCCTTAGCGATGACACTTATAATCACATCATCGTCAGCCATAGCGAAGGTGTATTTGGAGCCCTCACTAATTGCATTGGTAGGAACAACCACATTAGCCGAAGTGGTAACTCTTATTTCATCCAGTTCATAGCCGTCCACGAAAGCTAATGAGACGTTAACGATCTCATTCTTTCCTGCGTCAGTTGCCACAGGTGAATCCATAGTAGACACAGATACCGACTCAACAAAGAGGTCATTCTTGGATACGGTTATCCTATGAGGGACGCTGTCCGCCTGTGCATATACGATCACATCATGCATGGGCATTGTAAAGGTCCCCTCAAATGTTGTTCCGGTATTGGTTCTTGTGATGAGGTGGTCTATATCCTTAACCCATTCCCCATTCTTCTTTTCAAGCAGATATACGTTATCCGGATCTATCTCGCATCCTTCAGCAGGTGTGATGGTAACACCTACTGTGCTTTCATAATCTGCTTTATCCTCTGCGTCAACATCGGAAGTAAATGTAACGGTCGTATTGACCTCATTCTTGCTAACGGTGAACTTATCGGGCTCGAAATCAGCTGTTACTTTCACGTCAAAACTGTCAAGCTCGAATGAGTAGATTCCCTCACCGGTTTCCGGTGCTACAGGGCGTGTTACCGTTCCAACAGTACTCTTTACCTCAAGACTATTATCCTTGAGATGATAACCTGCATCCGGAGCAGCCTTGATAAATATCTTTGTGCCCTTGGTTCCGCTTGTTGCAGTTCCTGCGGGGTTAAGGGCAGCATTATCACTTACGGTTACACTGCCGTTAGTTGCTGCACCGGTAGTAACATTGTAAATCTTAAGGTTTGCGGTGTAGGTGAAGGTGAGATCCGCATTACCGGTCATGTTGAATGTCCAGGTAGTATCATCAGGATTGGTGACAGTGTAATTACCTGTTCCATCCACTGACTTATTCAGCTTAGCTTCGTCACTGCTGAAGTCAACCTCATCGAGGGTCTTTCCTGTAGCTGCGCTTACTGTAACGGTAACGGCATCACCGGTTGCATATCCGCTAAGGTTATACATGGGAGCACTTGCTTCAAGGGCAACCAGATCACTTGCTTCTCCGGTCTTTTCAAGAGTAAGTGCATAAATAGGTACCGTCTCGACATAAAGCTTAACATCAAGGGTATTTACTGTAACCTTGTATGCTCCGCCTATATCGGAATCCGCTTCGGGAGCGGTAATGATGGCAGCCCTGGGATCATCTTCTTCAGTTCCGTCTTCCTTAACCGCCTTAACCGTTTCGATCCTGTATCCTGCTGCGGGAGTCAGGATAACTTCATCGTCTTTAGACAGACGAGTTTCATTCACGCTGACAGTACTGTCGTTGCGCGTTGCGGTGAAGGTATCAGGTGATGAACTCTCTGTAGTACCATCCTTACCATAGCTCAACAGGTAGTAGGAATCGGTGTTTACTACTATCACTGCAGTATCATCTATTCCTGTTACAGTCCAGGTGCCATCACCCTTGTCAGTAACCACACCATCGGTTGTTAACACTCCGGTAACCGTACTCTGATGGCCGGGTTTGATAGTTATTGTAGCATCCTTGGTGACTACAAACGGATTCATAGATGCCGCATCAAGTTCAGCATATGTCTTTGCAGCAAGGCTTGTCACAGTGCGGTCTGCCTCACCGGCTTCAGCCTGACTATCTACAAACTCTACAGTGTAGCTGTCGCTTGCCGCAGTGGATGCATTCTTAATAGTTACAGAATTACGTGCAAGCACGTACACATCCATGACGATCTCATCGCCCGGCTCGGGTGTTGTCTCACCTATATTGTTGCCGACTACATATGTATACGTAGCAGTATCATAAACGTGTGCATTTAAAGCGCCGCCACCAAAGGTAGCGTATGCCTCGGCAGTGCCGTCTTTAACCTTAGTATACTTAACTCTCTTACCGGAAGTCGAAGTGTCGTACGCAGTTGTTGTAACTGTTACGGTAGTGCCCTTCGGCATGATGATGGGCGTGTTATCTCCTATAAGCACCGGATCTGGTCCGGGATAGTATGCACCGGTATAAGTTGCGCCATATGGATCGCTACCACCACCGATAGAACCTGTATACAATTCATCAGTTACCTGAACCTCGTACACAGGTACCACTTCAAGAGTAATGGTTGCATTCTTTGTTACATGATCGATAACGCCACCGGTAACACCAATAACCGCGCCCGGCGTTGTTGTAATCACATCACCATCCGAAGTTAAGGTATTGATCATGTAACCTTCCTTAGGAGCAATAGTGATTTCGCTATACTTTTCTATGCCGTTAAAGCTGGTAGTAACCTCACTATCATCCTTTACCTCTATGCTGTCCAAAGATGCAGCAACATTTGCAAGTGCGTCATCGCCACCTACTGCCTGGACAAATTCGAATGTCAGGCTATATGTAGGAATGTAGCTGACAGTAATGGTTTTGTCAGCGTTAACAACATCTACGGAATAAACATCATTCGTAGCTGTTACAGTTGCGGCCGCTTCAGCACCATCTGCCTGAGTTACACCTGAAACATATCCGGCCTTATCAGCTGCCGTGTTGACAATAAACTCTACCTTGGTTCCTGCCGCAAATTGAGCACTATTAAGGTCAGAACCTGCAGCCAGGTTTGCAAAGGCATTGTTTGTCTTTACTTCATAATCCGTACCAAGAACGCCAATACTGTCTCCGGTAGCAGATTCAACTGTGATCGTTCTGGCTATGGTGTTAAGCCTTGCAGCCTCTGCAGGCATCGTAAACTCGTAAACTGGATTATCTATTTCCCAATCTGTGGCCTTTGTTCCAAGTACAGAAGATGTGCCGTATACCATTACCGGCTGAGCGGGTTTATCAGTTGTATCTGCCCCATCGTAAGCAACCGTTATAACCGAATCTTCAGGCATCATATGATCAGTCGTAATGGAATCACCTGTCACAGTTATTACATCCGATGCTGCTCCAACACTGTTTTTGAATTCAAATCCGGCGATAGCAGTTGCACCGGTCTCTCTGGAAAGTGTGTACAAAGTCTTCACTTCAGGGACTACTATCACGCCACCTGCAGGAACTTTGAATGACCATACAGCATCAGTCCAGGCCGATCCATCATAGGATGCAGCGTCCTCCAGAGTCAGCGCACATCCGGCTGCAGCTGAAATATCTTCATTGTCTGACTTTTGGAAAAGCTTAATTCCGGCAACTATAGACCCGGTCTCCGAATTAGCACTAATGTATACTTTAGTGCCTTTCTCAAGTACTATGCCGTTAACATCAGGCTCTGATCCGTCAAAAGTCGCACTATCCGTTCTATATTTTACTGCGACATTATTGCCTGAAACTGTTACGGAATGAACAGGAATGATCGTCACCTTAACTTCGGTATCATTCGTAGGCAATTCAAACTCGTAAACACCATTTGTCGGTGTAACAGGAGAATCATTAACGAGTATAGAGAGAAGTGCATAACTTCCAGTATCAATGGAAGAAACCCTTATCTTATGCTTAATATTAGCTGCTGTCAGCCTTCCATCATAGCTTGCCTTGGTTGCATTATTACTGAGTGTAACTACATAAGGATTGCCAAAGTCAGAGTCATCTGATATACCATCAGCTATCTCAACCTTCAAAGCATTGATGAAAGCGGTAGTACTAGCCACATTGTTAGTAAGCAGTTTTTCTTCATTCAGCGAAGCGGTATCACTAACAAAGTCTAAAGCGTAAGTCCTGGATGTAACCACCTTAAATGTCACGCCTTCGGCAGGCATAACAAAGCTTCCGGAAGTTCCTTCAAATGTCTTATAATCCGAACCATCTGATGTCTTAACAACTTTAACGCTCTTAAATACGTTGTTTTGGTTAGGTTCAACAGCGAAGCTGACCACTGTACCTGCGGGGAACCTCAGGCCTTCCGTAGTAACCTCTGCATTCGAGATCTTGTTAGCGCTCACAGTCACCTTAGCCTGATTGGTATCACCAGGCGCTTCCGTAACTACAGCATATGGTGTAGTATTAACCACTATATCCTTTCCTATCATGGAAAAGACAAACTGACCGGCGGTTGTTCCCGCGGAAATATCTGTTGCGGGAACAGCAACCGACGGAGTGGTCTCCGTATCAAGAATCGTGGGCAGTACGCCGGCTGTTCCGGCAACGGTAACCTTAGCGTTTACCGGAACCTTGGTTGTGCCGTTAGCTGCAACTGTCCCCGACTCTACAACACTGTCCCCATAGAAAAGCTTAAATTCACCATCTGATGCAGAATCAACCGTAACCGCATACTTTGTGTAGCTGTTGATACTAAGATCAACATTTCCTTCGGGTATATCAAAATACCACTCAGGATCGTTATCTGAACCGCTATAGGTTAGATCTACCTCTGCGCTTCCGTTCTTTGCAGTGATCGCACCCAATGAATACTCAGCAGGAGTATCTACTACGGGCTTAATATA
>JAFYEL010000013.1 GCA_017544285.1 Lachnospiraceae bacterium
GCGAATGACCTCATGGCCCTCACCCGTGGCGAGGTAATGATCAGATGGATTGAAGCACCGAAAGGATAAAGAATATGTGGCTTATAAATTTTCTTAATACGACACTTGATCACATAGATGATACAAAGGCATATCTAATGACTGTGGATCCCGACAGGATCCTGGCAGCGGCGGTTATGGCACTCTTCGTGACCGTCTGTCTCAAATGGTGTATCGACACCGTTTATTTCCTTATACGCAATAGATGATATCAGGCGGATAAACGATCATGTGGCTTTCCGTTTTCAAACTGGATAAAACAGATTGACTATTCGTCATATGGGAGGATTATGTATAAAAAAATCGTGTACAGGGCAGGAAGGACGGTAGAGGTGATCAAGTGTTATTCCCACCGATACCATCCCAAAGGGGCAAAGGGCCCGTCTCAAAAGAAAAGCCCTGAGAAAATTGCTGAGGCTAATAAAAAGCAGCAGGAGAAAAAACTGAACAGGATCATAAATGCCAATTTTGGGGAAGGAGATCTGTACTGCACTCTGACCTACGAGGATGGAGATCATAAGCCAAGGAATGAGGATGAGCTGAAAAAGGACATCCAGAGGTTTATGAGAAATCTCAAAGGTATGTATGAGCGCAGGGGATTCGAGCTGAAATATATCTATACCTGCTCCATGGGAAAGAGAGGCAATAATCCTCACTTCCACACGATAGTGAATGCTCCAATGGGGTATCAGGGGGCGGTGGAGCTGGTAAAGAGACAGTGGAAGAGGAAGGACGCCACGTTAGAGGAAACGGTCCTTGCCACTCAGGGAGATAAAAAGAGGCCAATCTTTGACGTGGAGGGAGAGGAGCCTTCCCTGATGAAGGGCTTTGTCAAACCGGAGGCATTGTATAAGGATGGAGAGTACAGATCTCTGGCCAATTACATGATCAAGAACTCCGGGGAGATCCAGAAGGCAGAAAAGGAGCAGAAGGAGAACAAGGTGGGACAGACAGGATCCGAAGAGGGTAAGGTGGTGAAATTCCGCAGAGCCTACGAGCACAGCCGGAACCTTGTAGTTCCACAGCCCGAGGTAACGATCATCGAGGCAGAGAGATTTTCGGAGAAGGTGAAAGCTCCGAAGGGTTATTACATAGAGCCCGGAAGCGTCCGTAAGGGCTCTGACTGGTCGGGCTGGCCATACATCACATATACCCTGATATCCATTAAGCCGAGAGGTAGGACAAAGCCACCGGATAAGGGCAGAAGGGAGAAACGGAAATGCGGGTAGATATTTTTATCAAGACGACCTTCAGAAAGCCCGCAAAGAGTACAGGCAAGGTACTGTATGTAGTCCGGATAAACAAGGACGGGCAGGATAAGACCATCACGAAGGTTTACAACCTCGAAGAGGCAACTCCGGACATCGCGGACAGAAGGACGCTGATCGTGGCACTCCGTCACCTGGTCCCGCAGGGAAAGGAGACCATACACGAAGCATATGAACCCCACATCTATCTCGACAGGCCTATAGTCAAAACGGCCGTGACTCAGTGGGCTAAAGGATGGATGAAAAACGACTGGATGACAGCCAGGGGCGATCCGGTCAGATACAGTGATGAGTGGAAGACGCTTCTCACCCTGTTAGGTGACAGGGCCGTGGAGTTCCACGTAGGAGAACATCACGAATTTAGCACATGGATGGGAAAGGAGCTTGAAAGATGTTTGAAAAATTCGGAGAATTCGACAGCTATGAAGAAATAAACAGGGCTGCCGAGGCACAGAAGGCTGAAGGAGATACCGAGGCCATATTAGCGCTGGCAAAGGAGAACGGTCTGCGACCTGATGACGCACAGGCTTACATAGACGGCGAAGAGGATGAGCTGACGACTCTCACCCTTGCCGCTTGGGGGAAGTTGGACCTTGAAACCGAGAAGATCGGCTACAAGGAAGTGCTGAAGGATTGGATCGAGGAGCTGAAGGCAGCGGCCATGGATAACGAAGATCTGGCCTATCAGATCCGCAGGAAAGGAACCACAGTGGAACAGGTAGTGGCAGACTGGGCAAGCTGGGGATATGAACATGCTGCCATCGTACCAAAGAGCACGGTACAGCTTTGCTCGAACAAGATCCGCAACCTTGTAGGCAATCATGACTTTTCAATCGGTATCCCGACAAGGAAGAAGCGTCTCGAAATCGCGAAAACATACTACTCAAAATTTCCCGGGAAGCCGCATGAAGACCAAGTTGAAACGGAAACCGGAGGTGAGGCATGAGAGCATATAAAGGCTTTACCCCTGACCTTATGAGCCGCCTGGGGGGCAAGCCTGTACAGTTTAAGGTGGGCGAGACATACGAGGAGCCCAGGTCGAAGACCGCAAACTCCGGCTTCCACTGCTGTGAGAATCCCTTTGAGTGCCTGTCATATTGCGGGTATAAGCAGGACCGTTTCTGCCTCGTGGAAGCTGAGGGAGACATTGACGAAGACGATTTTGAGCGGATCAGCTGTACAAAGCTGACGATCCTTAAAGAGCTCACCGAAAAAGAGTTCTTTCTTGCGGGAGTAGCTTACATGATACAGCATCCCAAACGCAAGAGGTGGGA
>JAFYEL010000109.1 GCA_017544285.1 Lachnospiraceae bacterium
ACCAAGACCAACGAAGTATTTGACGCCAACTACGACTTCACCAAGCCTAAGTCAGCCTTCATCTGGAAGACGATCTCCGATCCCTTCCTCGGCAAATACTCCATCATCAAGGTGGCATCCGGCGTCATCAAAAAAGACGACATGCTCTACAATGAAGACAAGGACACCGAAGAAAAGCTGGCAAAGCTCTATATGGTAAGAGGCAACCAGTTCACCGAGGTTACCGAGCTTCATGCAGGCGATATCGGAGCCATTGCAAAGCTTAACCAGGCGACCACCGGAGATACCCTTTCCACAAAGGCGAATCCCATCAGATTCCCCAGGATCAACATCTCCACGCCTTATCACTACATGCGCTACAAGCCCAAGAACAAGGGCGATATCGACAAGATATCACAGGCGCTCCAGAAGATCACTCAGGAGGATCTGACCATCCGCAACGTAAACGACGCCGAGAACCGTCAGACCCTGCTTTACGGCATAGGCGAGCAGCATCTTGACGTAGTGGTTTCAAAGCTCCTCTCCGAGTACAAGGTAGAGATAGAGCTCTCCACACCCAAGGTTGCCTACAGAGAGACCATCCGCAAGAATTCCGACGAGGAATATAAATACAAGAAGCAGTCCGGCGGACACGGCCAGTACGGTCATGTTAAGATGCGTTTCGAGCCCTCGGGCGATATGGATAAGCCATACATCTTCGAGCAGCAGGTTGTGGGCGGCGTGGTTCCCAAGAACTACTTCCCCGCAGTTGAAAAGGGCGTAGCCGAGGCCTGCGAGAGAGGTCCTCTTGCCGCATATCCCGTTGTGGGAGTAAAGGCCACTCTCTACGACGGATCCTACCATGCGGTGGATTCCTCCGAGATGGCGTTCAAGACCGCAGCCCGCGAGTGCTTCAAGAAGGGTATGCTGAGCGCAAATCCCGTTCTGCTCGAGCCCGTTATGTCCCTCAAGGTCACCGTTCCCGATAAGTTCACCGGTGATATCATGGGCGACCTTAACAAGCGCAGGGCAAGAGTACTGGGCATGGGAGCTTCCACTGATCCCACGGCAGCTGCAGCCGGCAGACAGACCATCGAGGCAGAGATCCCCATGGGCAGCCTTTTCGGATACAGTACGGTGCTCCGTTCACTGACCCAGGGCAGCGGCGACTTCGAATACGAATTCATCAGATATGAGCAGACACCTGCCGAGGTTCAGGCTAAGGAGGTTGAAGCCAGAAAGGATAAGGTCAACGCAGAGAGCGTAGACTGAGCAATCTCAAGGTGATAATGACCGGAGAAAGCAAAACAGAGGAGATCATAACCGGAAAAACTGAGTCCGGGGAAAAGCCCCCCCATGGTAAGGGGAGCGAAGAAAGTATCGAGCAGCAGCTCGCACAGGCAGAAGAGCCGGCGAGGATCATTACGGTCCGCATAGACCGTAAGGTCGCCGGCCCCCTGCTGGCAATGCTCTCGGGTGTTATTTTCATACTTTTATTTTCCTCCTGGACCAGCCCTATCTTTAAGGGGTCTTACGGTTATGACTCCGCTTTTTTTTCAATGGTGGGCAGGGCCATTGTCAACGGCAAGGTCATGTACCGGGATTATTTTGACATCAAGGGTCCCGTCTTCTTTTTCTGGGAAGCACTGGGGCAGCTGATCCACACCGACAGGATCGGCATCAATATACTTCAGTATATCTGCATTATCTTTGCAACCTATTTTCTCTACCGGATCTGCGAGCTTTACAGGCTCACGGGCCTGCAAAAAGTCTTTGTTTTCTTTTCCGTATATTTTGTATATGCAACCACCCTGTGGGGAGGAAATTCCGTGGAGGAGTACTGCCTGCCCCTTAATCTGGCGTGCATGTACTTCGGCCTCAGGTATCTCAAGCGTCTGTCCGACGGGCTTGGGATAGCCCTGTTCTTCGGTGTGACCTTCGGCATCTGCGCCCTGTCCAAGGTGACGGTGGCGGCGCCCATGTGCGCCATAGTGCTGGTGATCATCATCGACCTTATAAAAGAGAAAAATTACAGGGGACTTATCAAATGCGCCCTCCTTTTTATCGGGGGAGTTGCGATGGTTGCGGTTCCCGTTTTCGCATATTATTACTTCCGGGGAGCTCTTTCCGACATGCTCCTCTGCGTGTTCAAGGTAGCCTTTGACCGTGGCACCGACTACTACGAGGGCTTTTCCCTGAAATGGGAGACCTACCTGGTGGCCTGCTATGCCGGCATTGTCTACTGGTTTGTCAGGTTCTTCCGCAAAAAGAAGTCGGGAGTGGAAAAATGGGTGCTCCTTTCACTGACAGTGGTGATCTTTTTGGCCCTCCATCTTGGAACGCCCTTCGATTATTACTTTACCACCACACTTCCTCTGGTGGCCTACATCGGCATCCTTCACTGCAGGGATGTGAACGGGGCCGCAAGGATCGACGACAAAGAGTTTTCCGACAAAATGAAAAAACGTCTGCTGCGGAGCTTTTACGCGGCCTTCGGCGGCATCATGGTGATAATGGGAGCCTACGCCGAAAAGACAAAGGGTAAGATCGAGGAAAACTGGAAGATCTACTACGAGGAGTCGGAGTACAAATACTACGAGGCCTGTCAGGAAGCCTTCGACCTCATCCCCGAGGGAGAGGAGAAGGACCTGTTCTGTATAGAGTCCGGCATGATCTTTTACGAGGTGAACCAGATATTCCCCGAGAGCCGGTATCCCGTGAACATGCCTTACTTCTGCGAGCTCTATCCCCCTGCGGAGGGTGAGATACTTGATACGCTTGAGTTCAATACTCCCAAGTGGCTCATCGCCGACAGGATAGACGAGGTCGACAACGAGAGGATAAAGGAGGCAGTGTACGATCATTACGAAATGATACTTGAAAACTCCATGCAGCAGCTGTGGCGGCGCAGGGATTAGACCCACTATCACTTGACAGTTCGGGGCATTACACATACAATATATTGATTGAATAAAAAGCGGAAAAGGAGATAATCATGCAGTTTGAACCGTATAATCATAAAGAAATAGAGCCTAAGTGGCAGAATATCTGGGACGACAACGAGGCCTGGGTCACCGGAGAGGACAAGAGCAGACCCAAGTTTTATGCTCTGGTAGAGTTCCCCTATCCCTCGGGCCAGGGCCTTCACGTGGGCCATCCCCGTCCCTATACCGCCATGGATATAGTTTCCAGAAAGCGCAGGATGCAGGGCTACAACGTTCTCTTCCCCATGGGCTGGGATGCCTTCGGACTTCCCACCGAGAACTACGCCATCAAAAACAAGATCCATCCCAAGGTTGTCACCGAGAACAACGTTAAGCGCTTCAAGAGTCAGCTCAGATCCCTGGGCTATTCCTTTGACTGGACCAGAGAGGTAAACACCACTGATCCCGGCTACTACAAGTGGACCCAGTGGATCTTCCTTCAGCTCTTCAAAAAGGGCCTGGCATACAAGGCAGAGATGCCTATCAACTGGTGTACCTCATGTAAGGTCGGCCTTGCAAACGAAGAGGTGGTGAACGGCGTCTGCGAGCGCTGCGGTTCAGAAGTCATCCGCAAGGTAAAGAGCCAGTGGATGCTGAAGATCACCGAGTACGCAGAGAAGCTCCTTCAGGGCCTTGACGACGTTGACTATGTTGAAAAGATCGCCGTTTCCCAGAGAAACTGGATTGGCCGTTCCACAGGTGCGGAGGTTGATTTCTCCATAAAGGGCAAGGAGGACAAGCTCCATGTTTACACCACCAGATGCGACACCCTTTTCGGAGCTACCTACATGGTAGTTTCTCCCGAGCATCCCATACTTGAAAAATACAGCTCCGATATCGAGAACTGGAGCGATGTGGCCGCTTACCGTGAGCAGGCCGCCCGCAAGTCCGACTTCGAGAGATCCGAGCTTGCAAAGGAAAAGACCGGCGTCGTCCTCAAGGGACTTTCGGCGGTAAATCCCGTAAATGAAAAAGAAATCCCCATCTTTGTTTCCGACTACGTACTCATGAGCTACGGTACCGGTGCCATCATGGCGGTGCCCGCCCATGACGAGAGAGACTGGGATTTCGCAAAGGCCTTCAACCTTCCCATCATCGAGGTGGTTGCCGGCGGCGAAAATGTCCAGGAAAAGGTATATACCGACGTGGCCGACGGCATCATGGTGAACTCCGGTTTCATGGATGGCCTCTCCGTTAAGGACGCCCAGAAAAAGATGATAGAGTTCCTCACCGAAAAGGGTATAGGAAGGGCAAAGACAAACTACAAGCTCAGAGACTGGGTATTCTCAAGACAGAGATACTGGGGCGAGCCCATTCCCATCGTGAAGTGCGATAAGTGCGGATATGTGCCTATTGACGAGAGCCAGCTTCCCCTCCTCCTTCCCGAGGTGGACAGCTACATGCCCACTGATGACGGCGAGTCACCCCTTTCAAAGATGACTGACTGGGTAAATACCACCTGCCCCTGCTGCGGCGGACCGGCAAAGAGAGAGACGGACACCATGCCCCAGTGGGCGGGTTCCTCATGGTATTTCCTCAGATACTGCGATCCCAAGAACGATAAGGAATTTGCCTCAAAGGAGGCTCTGGAATACTGGATGAACGTTGACTGGTACAACGGAGGCATGGAGCATACCACACTCCATCTGCTTTACTCCAGATTCTGGCATCACTTCCTCTATGACATTGGCTGCGTGCCCTGTCCCGAGCCCTATCATCGTCGTACCTCCCACGGTATGATCCTTGGCTCCAACGGGGAAAAGATGAGCAAGTCAAGAGGCAATGTGGTGAATCCCGACGAGATAGTTGACGAGTTCGGCGCGGATACCATGCGTACCTACGAGATGTTCATCGGCGCCTTCGAGCTTTCCGCCTCATGGCAGGAGGAGGGCGTAAAGGGCTGCAGACGCTTCCTTGAGAGAGTATGGAAGCTCCAGACCATGGTAAAGGACGATCCGGGATATTCTTCGGACCTTGAATCCACCGTGCACCGCACCATTAAAAAGGTATCTTCGGACTTTGAGACCCTTAAGTTCAACACCGCCATTGCGGCCATGATGTCTCTGGTCAACGAATTTTACAGGAAAAACGAAGTCACCCTTGGTGAGTACAGACTGCTCCTTACCCTCCTTAACCCCGTTGCTCCCCATATCACCGAGGAGCTGTGGCAGAGGACCGGCGGAGAGGGCTTTTTGTATCAGCAGAAGTGGCCCGAGTACGATGAGGCAAAGATGGTGGATGACACCATGGAGCTTCCCGTTCAGGTTAACGGCAAGGTAAGGGGCACAGTAAACGTGAGCACCGACGCCTCCAAGGACGACATCCTTTCCGCAGCCAAAGAGCTGGTTGGCACCAAGTACGGCGAGAACATCGTTAAAGAGATCTACGTACCCGGCAAGATCATTAACCTGATCATTAAGTGATATGAATAAAAATTCGGTACTGCGCCTGATACTCATACTGATAGTCATAGGCTGCTTCGGATATCTCATCTGGTACAAGGTGAACCAGACCGTTACCAGATCAAAGGCCAAAGAGCTTTCCGTCATGGCGGACGAGCCCGTAAAGGCAAAGAGCGCCGGAGATATACTGAAGAGCGAGACCGTAAAGTATCAGGTCAAAACCGAGGATCTGGTGCTGGAAAAGTATAAAAATTTATATTTAAAGAATAAAAACCTAATCGGATGGATCAAAATTGACGATACTATAATAGATTATCCTGTCATGAAGTCCATCAACGGCAACGGTAACTTTTACCTTGACCATGATTACGACGGAAAAGAGGACAGGAACGGCACCCTTTTTATGGATGATCTCTGCGATCCCCAGGGTCCCTCCGACAACCTCATCATCTACGGCCACAACATGAAATCGGGCCAGATGTTCGGAGACCTCGACAACTATAAGAGCGAGAGCTTTTACAAGAGTCATAAGACCGTAAAGTTTGACACCATATTCAGGGAAGGAGTATACGAGGTAGCCTTTGTATTTCAGTCAAAGGTCTACTCCGAGGCCGACATAACCTTTAAGTATTACCAGTTCATCGAGCCGAATTCGGCAGAGGAGTTTGATTCCGGCATCAGAGCCATGAAAGAGATGAGCCTTTACGACACCGGCGTTGACGCGCAGTACGGAGACCAGCTCATCACCCTTTCCACCTGTGACTACGACGAGGCCAACGGCCGCTTCGTGGTTGTATGCAAAAAGGTGAAATAGCCGGGCTGCAGGGGGTTCCCGAATGGATAAAAAAGCAAAGACTAAAAAGAAAAGCAAAAAAGCCGGCCTCATCCGGAAGGGCATAAGGCGCACAGTCGCAGCCCTTTTGATGGTAACGGCCCTTATAGTGGCCGCCATCCCCGGTGATCCCATCAAGGCTATGTACAACTACGCCGATCCGGATGACAATGCGGTAAAGTCCAACAATACCCACTATGCGGTGTACAGACAGGTTAACATCGGCGGAGTGGACTACGAGGGACTTTACTTTACCGTCACCAGCTCCGGCGTCTTTGCCGATGTCCAGGGGATCGGACGCGAGGAGGAGGACAGGATCCTGGAAGAGGAAGAGCTCGATCCCTCCACCAACGAAGTCATCAAAGACGGCCTGAAGCAGGTTGTCTACACACTTGAGGACATCGACAAGAGCAAGATCACAGAGCTTGATCTGGACGGCTCCGGAACCAAGGTCATCGATCAGAGTTCCTTCCCCGCTGATGAGTATAACCACCTTACAAATCTGAAGCTTTCGGATGATGTCACCAGGATCGCAAATTCCGCCTTCAAGGAAAATACCGTGATCACCAGCATCACAGGTGCCTCCGGCGTAAAAGAGATAGAGGCCTCCGCCTTCGAGGACTGCGTATCCTTAAGAGAGGTAACGTCTCTGGACAATATTTCAAAGATAGGGGATCAGGCCTTCCTGGGCTGCAGCTCCCTTACAGATGTACCCGTGGGCGGCACCCTTTCCACCATCGGAACAGAGGCCTTCAAGGATTGTACTTCACTGTCATCCTTTAACTTCGGCTCCGGTCTTTCCGCAAAGGGCATAGGCCGCAAAGCCTTTGAGAATTCAGGTCTCAGGCAGGTTGACCTGACTGCGAATTCCAGACTTAACACAGTGGACTACGGCGTGTTCAAGGACTGTAAGAATCTGACTTCAGTCAGCATCGCCGGCAATATAGATACCATAGCGACCTCGGCCTTCGAGGGCTGCTCGGCACTCAGGAACCTGGATCTTTCAAGCTCCGTGACCACTCTTCAGGACAACTGCTTCAAGGATTGCGCAAGCCTGGGAAGCTTTACCTTCCCCGCAAACGGCACAAACCTCGGAACAGGCATACTTGAGGGCTGTACCTCCCTTACCTCCGTGAATTTTGACGCTCCGGCACTGGGCAAGGTAAGCTACTCAAAGATCCCAGAGAATACCTTTAACGGCTGTGAGTCCCTGGCATCCATCTCATTCCCCAAGGGCGTTACCTCCATTGATTCGGGAGCGCTGAACGGCTGCAAATCCCTTTCAAAGGTTGAGTTCCCCGAGGGATTCAAGAGCGTGCCTTCGGGTCTGTTTGACGACTGCAATTCCCTGTCGGAGGTTTACTTCTACAACGAGGACACCCAGTTCCCTAACTACGATCCCTTCCCCGCAGGGGCAAACATAACCATCTACGGTTACAATGATTCCACTGCCCACACCTTCGCAACGGACAACGGCTACACCTTTGTATCCCTGGATTCCGGAGATGTTGAGGCAGACTACTACACCATAGACGCCAACGGCGTTATCATAGCCGCACAGACGGATAAGCTTCTGGCTTACAATACGGTCATAAGCATTCCCGAGGAGGTCAACGGACAGAAGGTAACGGGCATCGGCCCCGGCGTCTTCCAGGGCCGCACCAGGCTCACCGAGGTGACCATCCCCGCAAGCGTTGAGAACGTGGCTGACAAGGCCTTCGCCGACTGCTCAAAGCTCAAGCTCGTCAGGTTCGAATCAGACCAGACCAACTTTGCGGACAACAGCTTCAACAACACCAATCCCAACCTGACTCTCAAGGGCAGCATCCACGACGAATCCGTTCCCTTCAACAGGGCCATGGAGATCGGACTTCCCTTCGGCGACGACGACTACGGCATTCTTGTGGAGCGCAAAAAAGTAGAGGATCAGAACGGCGAAGTTCACGACGAAAACGTACTGGTTGCCTACGATGAGAACCGTCCCACCCTGGTGGTTCCCACCGGCGTTGACAGCTTCGGAGAAAAGGGCAACGGCACCGCAAAAGGCACCAGCCTCTTCGACGGCAACGACAAACTGACAAATGTACAGATATACGGCGCTGTCCGCCTGGACGATCACCAGTTCAGGGACTGCTCCAACCTTCAGAGCGTATACCTTCCCGATACTCTTGAGTACATCGGCATGGCACCCTTCTACGGATGCACCAACCTTGACGATCTGACCATAGAGGCAGGCAATCCCAGGTATGTATGCGAAAACGGCGTCATCTACGAGGTGGCCGGCGGCCAGAAGGTAAAGATAATCGAGTCGCTTCCCGGCTATCAGGGGAATGACAGCTACACCGTTCCCTCCACAGTAACCGAGATAGCTGAGGAGGCCTTCGCAAGCCCTCAGAACATTTCCACCGTATACTTCTCAACGGGAGTTACGGAGGTTCCCGAGAGGTGCTTCTACGACAGTGAGATCACCGAGGTTTATCTCACCAACGCCGTACACTTTGTAAACAAGGATGCATTCTCGGATTCCGACGGCGAGAAGCCTTACCTTACCAGGCTTCATGTGGCCAACCCCAACACCGTCATCTCGGATACCGCATCCGAGGGAGTGAAGAGCCTTACCCTCTACGGAAAAGAAGGCTCCACCGCACAGTACTACGCAAACAAGTACGAGCCCAGCAGGCAGTACAGATTCGAGGTTGAAAACGATTCGCCCTCCGGCGATACCAGCTCCAGCTCCAGCAAGGGCGGCGAGAGCAGCTCCGGCATAAGCTCCAGCTCGGATAAGTCCAGCTCCAGCAAGAGCGGGGATTCAAGCTCCAAGAAGAAGAGCAGCTCCAAGAAGAAGAGCAGCTCCAAATCCTCTTCATCATCTTCGTCATCATCATCCTCCTCCAGCGCTTCCTCATCGGTAGTGGCAGCTTCAGGAACCGTGGCAACAGCCAATGCGGTAGCCGGAACAGCCGGAAATACCCCCGTTGAGGCAAAGGATTCGGGCCTTGACAACCGCGACCTGATCTCGGGAAGCGTAGACGGCGGAGCAGACAACTATGTTATCAAGATCACCAAGACCGACGAGGCCACCAGGGCCTTCGAGGACGCTCTCCGCGACAGGTTCGGAAACCTTGACGACATCAGGTATTATCCCATGGATATCAGTCTGTACGATTCAACCGGAGAGAACAAGATAGAGGATCCCAAGGGCATTAAGGTCACCGTGACCATACCCCTTCCCGAGGAACTGGCTCTGTACGGTGGTAACAACCGTGCCGCCGCAGTTTCCGACGGCAAGCTTGAAAACCTGGACACCAGGTTCTCCTCAATAGACGGGACTCCCTGCGTAACCTTTACGGCCACCCACTTCTCACCTTACGGACTCTATGTGGACGTATCGGACCTCAGCGCATCCGGAACACTTGATTCCAACCCCAAGACCGGAGATCCCATCAGCCCCAAGTGGTTCCTGGTTATCGGTCTGGGAGCATTGTCGATCTTCCTGTTCACCAAGCGGGATCCCGATGAGGCTTACGCATGAAAAAACACATTGTGGGAATAATCGCGGCGGCAGTTTTTCTTGCCGCTGCGGTCATATTGTTTCTCATCCCGTCGGTGAGCATCAGCGCAAAGGATGAGAGCGAATTTACCGTTGAGAACGGCATACTGCGCCGCTACAACGGAAACGACGAGGTCTGTGTTATCCCCGAGGATGTGGTCCAGATCGGCCCCGGAGCCTTCTCCGGCAGCAAGCTGACCCAGGTCACGATCCCGGCCAACATCAAGGTTGTGGGGACCCAGGCCTTTTATGACTGCAAAAAGCTTTCCAGAGTCATCATCATGGACGGCGTGCAGACCCTGGGCATGAGCTGTTTTGCCAACTGTCCAGCCCTCAACATGGTGGACATACCCGCCTCCGTGACAAAGATAATGCCCGGAGCCTTTGCGGGTGATACCGGCCTTTCCTCACTGGCCCTCTCACCACAGAATGAAAAGTACTTCTTTAACGACGGAGTGCTCTACAACAGTAAATCCACCGAGCTTGTCCAGTACCTGGCAGGCCGGAAATCCACATATTTCTACATCCCCTTCACGGTGGAAAAGATAGACAGATACGCCTTCTGGGGGGCAACTCTCCTTACGGACGTACGCATCTCCAACAACGTTAACCAGATACCCGACCACGCCTTTTCAAACTGCGTCGGCCTGACCTCCATCTATCTGCCGGAGAGTGTCAGAAGGATAGGGGCCTACGGATTTTCCGACTGCGTGAACCTCTACTTTGTGGGCATGGAGAGGAGTGATGTGGACATAGCCCCCACTGCTTTTTCCGGCTGCAGCCCCAACCTTACGGCAAAGGGCGGAGTAGACGAGGAAAACGTTAAGACCGAGAGGCAAAAGGCCGAGAACAAAGCCATAAGCGTGTCTTCGGACAGAGTAAAGAAAACGGATTCCTCCTCATCCGGAAAAAAGAAAAAGAAGGAAGAGGATAAGGAAGATAAAAACACCACCGGAAAGGTGAAGAGGGACAAGGAAGGTTATTACGCCTTTCCCTCACTTCCGGGCAGTTCATCCTCAAAGGGTATAGAGGAGGATGAAAACCTGATAGGGTATACTAAGGTATCCGGCGGCAACGCCCTGGTTTTACCTAAGAAAAATAAATGAAGTATGAAAGGAAAGCTGTATGTCAAAGATTGAGATGAAAACGCCCCTGGTAGAGATGGACGGAGATGAGATGACAAGGATCCTCTGGAAGATGATCAAGGACGAGCTTCTGCTCCCCTTCATCGATCTTAAGACAGAGTACTACGATCTGGGCCTCGTGCACAGGAACGAAACGAACGATCAGGTCACCGTTGATTCCGCCAACGCCACCATGAAGTACGGTGTTGCCGTAAAGTGCGCCACCATTACTCCAAATGCCGCCAGGGTAGAAGAGTATAAGCTTAAGGAAATGTACAAGAGCCCCAACGGCACCATCAGGGCAATGCTTGACGGAACCGTGTTCCGCGCACCTATTTCCGTAAAGGGCATTGAGCCCTGCGTCAAAAACTGGAAAAAGCCCATCACCCTGGCAAGACATGCCTACGGCGATGTATATAAAAATTCCGAGATGAAGATCGAGGGCCCCGGAAAGGCAGAATTGGTGTTCACTGATGAGAACGGAAACGAGACCAGAGAGCTTATCCATGTTTTCGACGGCCCCGGCATCATCCAGGGAATGCACAATACGAAAAAGTCCATCGAGAGCTTTGCAAGGTGCTGCTTCAAGTATGCGGTGGACACAAAGCAGAGCCTCTGGTTTGCCACAAAGGACACCATCTCAAAGAAATACGACCACACCTTTAAGGATATCTTCCAGGAGATTTACGACGCCGAGTTTAAGGCAGACTTTGAGAAGCTTGGCATAGAGTACTTCTACACACTGATAGACGACGCGGTTGCAAGAGTGATGAAGGCCGAGGGAGGCTTTATCTGGGCCTGCAAGAACTACGACGGAGATGTTATGAGTGACATGGTATCCTCTGCCTGCGGTTCACTGGCCATGATGACCTCGGTGCTGGTATCACCCTCCGGAGTATACGAGTACGAGGCTGCACACGGCACCGTACAGCGCCATTACTACAAGCATCTCAAGGGAGAGGAGACCTCCACAAACTCGGTGGCTACCATTTTTGCATGGACGGGAGCCCTGAGAAAGAGGGGAGAGCTGGACGGCATAAGCGGGGTCTGCGATTTTGCCGATAAGCTTGAGAAAGCCACCCTTTCCGTGATAGAGTCGGGACGCATGACAAAGGACCTTGCACTCATCACATCACTGGAGAATGTCAAGATCCTCAATTCACAGGATTTCATAAAGGAGATCCGCTCAGAGCTCGAAAAGCTGCTCCCATAATTCCATGAGGGAGGCAAGCTCATCCTCAGCCTCGGTAAGCTGGGTGGAGAGCTCCGTGAGACGGGCGGCATTTGTCGAAATAGAGGGATCGGCCATCTGCTCCTTAAGGAGTGAGATGGCCTCTTCTGTTTCGGCGATCTTTTCCTCACATTTCTTTACATCGTTTTCCTTCTTTTTCAGCCTTGCCTTTTCGGCCTTCTGGGCGGCATAGTCAAGAGCTGCTTCGCCGGGGCCGCTGTTTTCGGCTTTTTTTTCTTCGGCGGTGGTGACGCCTATGGCCCGCAGCAGATCGTCACGCTTTTCCAGATAGTAATCATAGTCACCTTCACAGTTGGTGAGCTTTCCGTCTGTCAGCTCACGGATGCGGGTGGCGGTCTTGTTTATGAAGTACCGGTCGTGGCTTACGTAGAGTACCGTGCCGGTGTAGGAGTTTACCGCGTTTTCGAGGATCTCCTTTGAAACCATATCGAGGTGGTTGGTGGGCTCGTCCAGGATCAGGAAGTTTGCTTCACTGAGCATGAGCTTTGCAAGAGAGAGCCTGCCACGCTCGCCTCCGGAAAGGTCCTTTACCAGCTTGAAGACATCGTCTCCCGTGAAGAGGAAGGCTGCCAGAGTGTTCCTGACCGTGGTGTTGTCAAGGTCGGGGTAGGCGTCCTGAAGCTCCGAGAACAGGGTCTTTTCAGGAGAGAGCACCTGCTGCTCCTGGTCGTAGTAGCCGATGTGGACCTTTGTGCCCAGGGTGACAAGGCCAGTGTCCGCGTCAAGCATTTCGTTTATTATCTTTAAGATGGTGGTCTTGCCGGTTCCGTTCTTTCCGATGATGGCAACTCTTTCGCCACGCTGTATGTTCATGTCAAGATCGGAGAAGAGGGTCCTTTCGCCGTAGCTCTTGGAGAGGTTTTCGACCCTGAGTACGTCCCGGCCGGATTCGATCCTCGGCGTGATGGAGATCCGCATGGAGTCCGCGGGGGTCACGGGCTTTTCCACCCGTTCAATCTTGTCCAGCATCTTTTCGCGGCTTTCAGCCCGCTTTATGGATTTCTCACGGTTAAAGGACTTCAGCTTTTTGATCACCGCCTCCTGGTGGGCGATCTCTGCCTGCTGTTTGATGTAAAGCCTCAGGGCTTCCTTGAACCTGGCGTCCTTTTTCTCGGCGTACTGTGAATAGTTTCCCTTAAACACGCTGCACAAAGAGTTCTCCAGCTCGATGATCTTAGTGACGGTTCGGTCCAGAAAGTAGCGATCATGGGCTACCACGAGGACAGCTCCGGGATATTCCCTTATATAGCCCTCAAGCCATGTGATGGAGTCCATGTCCAGATGGTTGGTAGGCTCGTCGAGTATGATGAGGTCCGGTTTCTTAAGCAGGAGCTTGGACAGAGCCACCCTGGTTTTTTCTCCGCCGGAGAGGGAGGACACCTTTTTCTCGAACTCCTGATCCGTAAAGCCGAGGCCCCGGAGTACTCCCGTGACCTCGGATACCAGAGCGTAGCCGTTCTTTTCCTCAAACTCAAAGCGCATGCGGTCGTAGCGCTCCATGGTCTGTTCCAGCTCGGTGCCGGAAAGGTGCTTCATGGCGTCTTCAAGCTCCCGGATCCTGTCCCAGAGGACGTTGATCTCGTCCCTGGCGCTCATGACCTCCCGATAGATGGTGTTGGAGCCTGTCACGGCCTCCAGCTGTGAGAGATACCCTATGGTTGCACCGCTCCTGGTGACGATCTCTCCCCCGTCTGAGTCCAGCTCCCCGGTTATGAGCTTTAAAAGCGTACTTTTACCGGCGCCGTTTATTCCAACTATGGCGGCCTTTTCCCTCTCCTCCAGGTTGAATGATACGTTTTTCAGGATGGGCTTATCTGAGAAGGATTTATTTATATTTATGCATTGCAGAAGCATGGTCGGTTTCCTGTATACTTGAAATAATGGTGGTGATTTGTTATAATTGTAACAACTTAGCGCGATGGTGCCGTGCAGCTTTGCTGCACAGCACTTGCGATGCACAATACATGATATAATATCACAGAAAACGGAGTAATTCAAAGATGGGAATTAAAGCCATATCACAGGCGGTAATAAGCAGGCTGCCGAGGTATTATCGTTACTTGGGTCAGCTGCGGGACGAGGGCATCGAGCGCATTTCCTCGAGGGAGCTGTCGGAGCGGATGAATGTCACCGCGTCACAGATAAGGCAGGACCTTAACAACTTCGGCGGTTTCGGACATCAGGGCTACGGCTACAACGTAGATTCACTTTACATTGAGATCGGCAAGATCCTGGGTCTCACCACTAAGCACAACCTCATCCTTGTCGGAGCCGGTAACCTTGGCCGCGCCATCGCAGGTTATGCCAAGTTTGAGAAGCGCGGCTTCATTATGCGCGGTATCTTTGACATCGACGAGAGCCTCAACGGCCAGGATGTCAGAGGCATCCCCATTATGCCCCTGGACCGCATAGAGCAGTTCATCCTCGAAAACGACATAGACATAGCCGTTATCTGTATCCCCGCCACGGCATCCATGGCGGTGGTCGACCGCATCGTCAAATGCGGCATAAAGGCTATCTGGAACTTTTCACACGTTGACCTTGACGTTCCCAGGGATGTCATCGTGGAAAACGTACACCTTTCCGATTCCCTCATGAGACTTTCTTACCTTATGAAGCAGTAACCTATGGAAAACAAGGACCGTTTCGAAAATGCCCTTGAGGGCAAAAGCGTTGCGCCCCTTTCGATAGACAACAAGTGGCACAGGCTTTTCAAACAGGCTGAAAAGACCGACGAGATCTGTGATCTCGAGGAACAGCTTAACGCGCTCCTTAAGGAACAGGGCCGTATAAACTCCGAGCAGGGAAAGATGCGCGCCTTAAAATCCAAGCTCATGGACGAGATAGTCGAGCTGATGGAGCACGACGACAAGCAGTCAAAGAAAAAGAAAGAAGAAAACTCCCGGATCATCGACGAGATAAACCAAAAGCAGGATGAATACGAGGAGCGTATGTTCGATCTCCCCAGAGAGATAAACATAGTAAACAAAAAACTGATGCTCCTGACCATGGAGCAGTGTTATCAGGTCATTTACCAGAACACCGAGGACATAAAGGTCATATCCGATTGGATCAACAATGTCCGAGTCGAGCTTAAAAAGAATATCGTGAAAAAGCAGGAGATGGAGATCCGCAATGTTGAGATCTACTCCTACATGCACGATATCTTCGGCCCCGAGGTGGTGGAGCTTTTCGATATAAAGTACGACATCGAAGGCAAAAAGCAGGAGATTCTCGAGAGGCAGAGAGCCAGGAAAGAGCAGGCCGCCCTCAAGGAGCGGCAGGCGGCAACGGGCGGGGAAAGCTGAGTTTTTTCCCGCTGTCTTTGTGTAAAGGGGAAAGGAGAAGGTATGAAGAGAGTACTTACGGGAGAGCTTATGGCCGGTGCGGACAAAAACGCCCGGGACATTTTTGCGCTGGATCCTCTGGTGCTTATGGAGAGGGCTGCCATGGGTGCTGCCGACATCCTCACGGGGGAGGACTCCGAATTCGATCTTTCCTCTGTCCTTGTGGTGGCAGGTACCGGAAACAACGGCGGCGACGCTCTGGCTGTGGCCAGGCTTTTATTTGAAGCCGGGATAAAGAGCGATGTCTACATTTGCACAAAGGACGGAAACGTATCAGGAACACCTTCCTTCGAAACCCAGCTGAAAAGCCTTAAGGCTTACAGATTCGAATTCCTGACGGAGCTCATTCCCGACAGGAAATATACCACCGTCATCGACGGCATCTTCGGCATATCCCTCAACAGGGATGTGGAGGGCAGCTTTGCCAGGGCGGTGCGCAGCATAAACGACTACAGGGAGAGCGGAGCAAAGGTCTTATCCCTTGATATGCCTTCCGGAGTCCATGTGAACACGGGGCAGATAATGGGAGTTGCCGTCAGGGCCGATGTGACGGTGACCTTCGGTTTTTATAAGATCGGACAGATACTCTATCCCGGTGCAGAAAACTGCGGCACCCTCATTTTAAAGGGCATAGGAATTCCCGACGAGGCCATCGACTTCACCGGCGCCAGGGAGAGTTCCAGGCTCTTCGTCATGGAAGACAAGGAGACGGTGATGCCGGACCGTCCCGCCTATTCAAACAAGGGGACCTTCGGCAAGGTGCTTCTGGTGGCGGGCAGCAAAGATATTTGCGGAGCTGCCATACTGTCGGGACTGGCGGCCATGAGGTCCGGAGCCGGTATGCTCAGGATCGTGACCCACGAAAACAACAGGGATCCCATTGTAACCGTATTCCCCGAGGCCATGGTCACCACATACAATGATAAAGAATCGGTATCAAAAAGCGAGTGGGATAAGCTCCTTCGCTGGTGCGACTGCATAGCCATAGGACCGGGTCTTGGCATGGATGAAAACGCAAAGCTTCTCACCTCCTATGCACTGCACCAGGATCTGGTGCCGGTGGTGGCAGACGCCGACGCTCTCAACATCCTGGCGGAAAACCCGGATGTGCTGGTGGAGCACAGTCAGGACATCATAATAACTCCCCATGTGGGTGAGATGAGCCGGCTGGCGGGGCTGAATCCCGCAGAGGTGGCTTCCCACCTGATAGACACCTCCCTGGATTTTTCAAAGTCCTACGATGTGGTCACGGTGCTTAAGGATGCCAGGACGGTAACCACGGATCCCACCGGGCGATGCGTCATCAACACAAAAGGAAATTCCGGTATGGCCACCGCAGGCAGCGGTGATGTGTTAACCGGTATAATAGCGGCTCTTACGGCCATGGGACTTCGGCCCTTCGAGGCGGCTTCCCTGGGAGTTGCCCTCCATGCAAAGGCCGGGGACACGGGCTCCGGGGAGCTTTCACAGGAAGCCCTGCTGGCAAGGGATATAATAAAATATTTAGAGTAGAGAAAGATATGGACACAAGACTTACGGCAGTCATCGACCTTGGCTGCATCGAGAAAAACATCGACGGAATGTATGAACGCCTCTGCGATGCGGGCTATCCCGGCATCGGCATAATGGCGGTGATAAAGGCGGACGGATACGGCCACGGAGCCGTTCCCATAGCAAAGCTTCTGGAAGGGAAACCCTTTATCAAAGGCTTCGCCGTGGCAACCTGCTCTGAGGCGCTGGAGCTTCGCAAAGCGGGCATAAACTCACTGATCCTGATCCTGGGCTTCACCTTTCCCGAAAGCTATGAGGATCTGGTACGCTACGACATAAGGCCCGCGGTATTTAAGTATGACATGGCAGAGGCCCTTTCCAATGAGGCCCTGCGCCAGGGCAAAAAAGCAAAGATCCACATCAAGCTAGACACGGGTATGGGCCGCATCGGTTATGTGCCCTCCCCGGAGAGCGCCCTTGAGATCCAAAGAATAGCAGCCCTGGAGGGGATAGAGACCGAGGGAGTATTTACCCACTTTGCCAGGGCCGATATGACCGACAAAAGCTACACCGACGGTCAGATAGAGAAGTTCATCTCCTTCACGGATGAGCTTAAGGATAAATACGGGGTGGATTTTTCCATAAGGCATTGCCAGAACAGCGCCGGGATCATCAGGTTCCCCGATGCCTGCGGGCACGGAAAGCTGCTGGGCATGGCGAGGGCCGGCATCACCACCTACGGCCTCTGGCCCTCGGATGAGGTGGAGAGGGATATCATGCCTCTGTATCCGGCCATGTCACTGATATCACACATCGCCTACATAAAGACCGTTCCTGCGGGCACGCCCATAAGCTACGGCGGTACCTTTGTATCGGATAGTGAGATGAAGGTGGCCACGATCCCCGCAGGCTATGCCGACGGAGTCCCCAGATCTCTGTCGGGAAAGGGTAGCGTACTAATCAGAGGAAAGAGGGCTCCCATCCTTGGCAGGGTGTGCATGGACCAGTTCATGGTGGATGTCACCGGCATCCCCGAAGTCGCTGAGGGGGACCGTACGGTGCTCATCGGAAGGGACGGCGAGGACGCCATCACCTTTGAGGAATGGCAGTCTCTCACGGGGCTCTTGAATTACGAGCTGGCCTGTCATATCGGAAAGAGGGTATTAAGGTTGATAGAACAGCCGAAAAATGGTAAAATATAGCTTTGTATAATCTATTAAAGTCACGGAGGTTTTTTTAATGTCAGGACATTCTAAATTCGCGAACATTAAACACAAAAAGGAAAAGAACGACGCCGCTAAGGGCAAGATCTTTACCATAATAGGCAGGGAGATCGCAGTGGCCG
Source organism: Lachnospiraceae bacterium (assembly GCA_017544285.1). Lineage (GTDB taxonomy): Bacteria > Bacillota > Clostridia > Lachnospirales > Lachnospiraceae > UBA1753. The sequence continues at coordinate 18,307 of JAFYEL010000109.1, forward strand.
TTAAGGCAGGCGGTCCCGACCCCGCAAATAACTTCAAGCTGGCCCAGGTCATTGCCAAGGCAAAGGCCGCAAATATGCCCAACGACACCATTGAGAGAGGTATCAAAAAGGCGTCCGGTGAGGCCGGCAACGTAAACTACGAGTATGTTACCTATGAGGGTTACGGCCCCGGCGGTATCGCCATCATAGTCAACGCCCTTACGGACAACAAGAACCGTACCGCGGCCAATGTCCGCATGGCCTTTACCAAGGGCTACGGCTCTCTGGGTACCCAGGGCTGCGTATCCTACATGTTCGATGAAAAGGGACAGATCCTCATCGACAAGGAGGAGTACGAGGGCGACGCCGACGAACTTATGATGACGGCCCTTGATGCCGGCGCAGAGGATTTCTCCGAGGAAGAGGATTCCTTTGAGATCATTACGGCTCCCGGAGATTTCGAGACCGTGAGAGAGGCGATCGAAGCCGCAGGCATTCCCATGGCTTCCGCCGAGATCACCATGATACCCCAGACCTATTCGTCACTTTCGGACGAAAAGGACATCGCAAATCTCAACCGCACTCTGGATATGCTGGATGAAGATGACGATGTTCAGGCTGTATACACAAACTATGACGAGGAGTAAATTATAGCGGTTATGCAGGAACAAACGGAGCAGATTTCCGGGATTCACGGTCTGATACTTTCCATAGCCAATGTGGTCACATACATAGTGCTTGGCATCATCCTGATCTTCTTCTTTATCTCCACCTATTCGGGATGGGGGATCAGGGGCGTTATCATGTTCGCCATGACGCTGCTGGGCTTCCTTTTTGTCGCATTTCTGGTGGGGTTCATCCTGTCACAGCTCTTTCCCGACAGGCGGTCCTCACAGTTTGCCATGCTCTTTAATATCATCGAAGGCGTGCTGATCCTCATCATCACCCTTGCGGGAGTGGAGCTTGCCAAAAACACCACTGCGGCCGTGGGGCTCTTTGACGGTCAGGGAGTATATGCCACCATAAAGGACATCCTTGGAGGCAATACCCTGGTCCTCAACAAGGAGGGCACTCCCGGGTTCATCACCAAGCCGGGACTCTACTGGGTCACCGCCTTTGCGTCATCCGTTCTCAAGTCCTCCGGGGGCGGGGAAGGGGCCATGAGCTCCTTCATCCTCGGGGTTCACGTTATCTGCGCCTTTATCACCTACAGAGTCAGCCGCACCGTATCCGGCAGGGTGGCTTCGGTGGCTGTCTATGCTGCCATGATGCTCATTCCCTCCCAGGTATGCAGCGGATCCGTTATCTGTCTGGAGAGCTTCGCGGCTCTCTTTGTGATGCTTAACATGCTTATTTTCGCCTATTCCAGGCGCCTTACCCGTATGGAGCAGTCCACGGAGTTGAGGCTTGGCCTGACGGCGCTTTCGGCCCTGGCTCTGGGCGTTGCCATGTCCATGGAACCGGCGGCGCTCATACTTCCCTTTGCCGAGTGCTACTATGTATGCGCTTATCAGAGAAACCGCAGAAAGATAAATCCCGACACCCCCGACATGAGGGCAAAGACCTCCCTCATCCTGGTGATCGGAAGCTTTGCGGTATTTTTTATCCTCACTCTGGTGAGGGCTATTAAGCTTTCCGCCTCCTTCTTTGAGGTGATGGGAGGCTATCTTTCCGTATTCAAATTCAACGCCCATCCTTTTTTGAACGTGCCCCTGGTGTGGAGCACCGATTCCTATGCGGATGCGGCCCTTTATTTCCATTCACCCTATTCAAACCAGATAGCTTACGGCTGTGTCCTTGGCAGTGCTTTCATCTGTGTGATCTTAAGCTGGGTCCTTAAGGATGCGGAGTTTTTCGTGGCCAGGATCTATCTCCTCATGTCCGTCTTCGTAACCTTCTTTTCCGGAGAGGATACGGTCGAGCATATTTCCTGCTTCTGCGTTATGGTGGTTCTCGGAGGAGCACTCTTTGAGGGTGTTTACAGCGCCCTGAGGCTGCGGGCCATGGATGTTATGAAGGCCAAGGAATCCGCCAAAGAATTTTTGGAGCGCATCACCGAGGATGATGACGACGACGA
>JAFYEL010000110.1 GCA_017544285.1 Lachnospiraceae bacterium
GAGGATACCGTAGGCCTTAAGCCCGATGGGAAGAAGTTTGTGATCGAAGTCGTAAGCGCCCCTGTAATGAGCACAATTACCGTGATGAAGGGCAACAAGTTTACCCTCAAAGGTGCTGATAAAAAGAAATACGGCTACGTTGATGCCGAAAAGAATGTAATCACTGATAGAAAGGCGCTAAAGCCTCTGAAAAAGCAGGTTGCCGTTTCAACAAAGGGCGTGGTGAGCGCAAAGAAAGCCACGGCGACCGAAGCAGCTCCCAGAAACGGTGTTATACTTAAGTATGAGGTCACTGCAGAGGGAGTGACCGAGACAAAATTCATCAAGGTAGTCGTGGTGGATGCCACAGCAGGCATCACAAAGAATGAAGAGGCATCCTACACCATTAAAAAGACCACCGTAACGGCCGACGAAGGAAACGTAGTCGATGTGATTCTTAAAAATCTTCCCGACAACGCGCTGTTGCAGGAGGTGAAGAACAAAAAGGGAGTGCTGACTCTTCCCGAGGGCCAGGAGACATTTGCCATAGTTGACAAGGATGGCGAGTGGCATATCAAGTGCAATGCGGCAAAAAAAGGTTCGGTGACCATCAGCTTTAAGGTGAACGGAAAGAAGGTAAATTACAAGATCAAGGTTAAGAAACCGAAAAAGTAAACCCACAAATTGTGCCTGTAATTTATGACAACCACAAGATGTAGATAACGTCCAAAAAAACCGCATTTTATGCGGTTTTTTTGTTGACTCTGACAAAAAATTACAGTATTATGTTAACGAGTTTTTGTTTTAATCGGGAGGCAGTTTTGGCAAGAAGGGCAGCGTTCAGAAACAAAAAATCGAAGAACGGCGGATCCTGGTTGTTCCTGGTGCTGTTACTGTTTCTCTTTTTCGGATTGGGCCAGGGCATAGGCACCCTTAAGAAAAAGGGTGACGCACTGGAGGAGAGGCGCGTGGCTCTCGAGCAGGAGATGAGTGAGCAGCAGGCCTATTCCGAGGAACTCAAGGAGCTTCGTAAGTACACGAAGACAAAGAAGTATGCCGAGGAAGTCGCAAAGGAAAGACTCGGACTGGTGTACGAGGATGAGATAGTATTCAAACCGCAGGAATAGTATGCAGACAGAGCTTAAGGTAGCGGAATTCATCCGCAGATACAGCCTTATACGAAAGGGCGATACCGTGACGGTGGGAGTTTCAGGAGGTGCAGATTCACTGAGCCTCCTGTTTTTGTTACGGGAAATATCGGCAAAGCAGCTTCTCGGTGGGGACAGTGGGTTTTCGCTGCGGGCAGTCCATGTACATCATGGCATACGCGAAGAGAGCGCCGATAAGGATGCTGACTATTCGAAGGAGATCTGCGAAAAGCTGGAGATACCCTTTGAACTCATAAGGGTTGATGTACCGGGGCAGATGAAAAAGGGCGAGAGCCTGGAGGAGGCCGCAAGACGGCTTCGATATGCTGCCCTAATAAAAAGTGCCGGGCAGCCCGGCGATGAGAATAACACAGGCCTTATAGCCGTGGGACACCACATGGACGACCAGGCAGAGACAGTGCTCCACAACCTTTTCAGGGGCACGGGCATAAAGGGGCTGGCAGGGATCAGACCCCGCAGCAAAATGGGGGACGCCGTGATCATCAGGCCTCTTTTGGAGATCGGCCGATCGGAGATAGAAGATTATCTCACCGAAAAGGGGATAAAGTGGTGTGTGGATGAGACAAATCTGACCACGGACTATACAAGGAACAGGATAAGGCATGAGATCCTGCCCCAGGCAAGGCTTATAAACAGCGCGGCAGCCCTCAACGTGGCCCGTGCGGCCGCAAGGCTTGGAGAGGTGGAGGACTTTGTGGCACAGCAGACCCGGGAGGCATATGAAGCCTGTGTGAGCCTCTCAGAGGGCCGGACAGTCCTTGACTGTCATAAGCTGGGGGATCTGCACCCCGTAATAGCACAGGAGGTTATAAGGCTTTGTATAGAGGCATCAGCCGGGGCGCTCAAGGACATTACCGCCGTACATGTTGAAGAGGTGGCAGAGCTTGCCAGGCTGTCTTCCGGAAAACGTATCAGCCTTCCCTACAATGTGACTGTCCTTAAGGAATATGACACACTCGTATTCTTCAGGGAATCGGAGGAAGCTCCCTTTCCCGAAACAAGCCTCAGGATAGTGGAGAGAGAGACCACCGGAGAGGAGTGTGACTTTCCAAAAGACAGTTGTATAAAATGGTTTGATTATGATAAAATAAGATGTTCTGTACAATGGCGCAGAAGGCAGGAGGGTGACTACATAATCACCGGTGCCGGACGCCAGAGCATAAAGGATTTTTTCATCAAACAAAAGATACCGGTCAGTCAGAGGAGCAGCGCCGTGATCCTGTCAAAGGAGGGCAGCGGCGAGGTGCTCTGGGTTTATGCGGGGGATGTAAGCCGCGTGAACGTAAAATATCTGACTGACAGAGACACCAAAAAGATACTGGAAGCGAGAATAGAAAATGAAAGAAAACATTAGTGTACTGATACCCGAAGAAGAGATTGACAAAAGAGTACGGGAGCTTGCGGCTCAGATCACAAAGGATTGCGCCGGCAAGGATCTCATTATCATCTGCATATTAAAGGGAGCTTCTTTCTTTGCCTGCGACCTGGCAAAGCGGATAGAGCTTCCTACCCAGCTGGAGTTCATGAGGTGTGCCAGCTACGGTGACTCCGACACCTCCAGCGGAAACGTTAAGGTCATCATGGATCTGGATCACGATATCGCAGGCCGTGATGTGCTGGTGGTAGAGGATATCGTGGATACCGGCCGTACCCTCAAATATCTCATGGAGCTGCTTTCGGACAGGAAGCCTTCATCCATAAGGCTGGTTTCTCTGCTTGACAAGCCCGAGCGCAGAGTTGTGGATATAAAGGCCGATTACGTAGGGTTCACCATTCCCGATGAATTTGTGGTCGGTTATGGTCTTGACTATGCGCAAAAGCACAGAGGACTGCCCTTTATAGGAGTCATTAAGCCATGATCAGAAAAAAGGAAACGCTTTTATCGGTAGTCATATTTTTTATAGTGTTGGCCATCATATACATGGTGGTAAACAACAAGGCCGGCAAAAATGAGTACAGCTACAGCATGTTCGAAAACGACCTTGCGCTGGATCTGGTCAATGACGTAGTGATCAAGCCCAATTCCGAGACTCCCACCGGTACCGTTGAGGTGGAGCTCAAGAATTCCCTGAGACATTCGTTTTATGTATCGGACGTAACCGCCATCGAGCAGGAGATGAAGGAAAAATTCCCACAGTACTCGGTGGATGAGGTCCAGCAGGAAAACAAGATATTCACCCTGGTGATAAACCTTGCCCTTATCGGCGTTATGCTGTATATCTTCATGGCCATGATGTCCGGACAGGCATCGGGCGGAGCCAGGATGGCAAACTTCAGCAAGAGCCATGCAAAGCTTTCCGAGGGCGAGGTAAAGGTTGATTTCGATTCCGTTGCCGGTCTTCGTGAGGAAAAGGAAGAGCTTGAGGAGATAGTGGATTTCCTTAAGTCCCCCAAGAAATACACCGATGTGGGAGCCCGCATTCCCAAGGGCGTACTTTTGGAGGGCCCTCCCGGAACCGGTAAGACCCTTCTTGCAAAGGCAGTTGCGGGTGAAGCCGGCGTTCCCTTCTTTTCCATTTCCGGTTCGGATTTCGTGGAAATGTTCGTCGGCGTGGGTGCTTCCAGAGTCAGGGACCTTTTTGACGATGCGAAGAAGAACGCTCCCTGTATAGTCTTCATAGACGAGATCGATGCTGTGGCAAGGCGCCGCGGTACCGGTATGGGCGGCGGTCACGACGAGAGAGAGCAGACCCTGAACCAGCTGCTGGTGGAAATGGACGGTTTCGGAGTAAACGAGGGCATCATAGTCCTGGCTGCCACAAACCGTGTTGATATACTCGTTCCAGCCATCATGAGAGCGGGCCGCTTTGATCGCAAGGTCACGGTCGGGGCTCCCGATGTTAAGGGCCGCAGGGAGATCCTTGAGGTCCATGCAAAGAACAAGCCTCTTGCCGAGGACGTAAACCTTGAGCATGTGGCAAAGACCACTGCCGGAATGGTGGGTGCGGACCTTGAGAATCTTATGAATGAGGCTGCCATTATCGCCGCCAGGGCGGACAGGCGATACATTCTCATGGATGATATCAAGCGCGCCTTCATAAAGGTGGGAGTGGGCGCAGAGAAGCGCTCAAAGGTCATTACCGACAAAGACAAGATGATAACCGCTTATCACGAGGCCGGACATGCGATCCTGTTCCATGTGCTTGAGGGGGTCGGCCCCGTGTATATCATCTCCGTGATCCCCACGGGCCCCGGTGCCCTGGGATATACCATGCCTCTGCCTGAAAAGGACGATGTTCACGTTACCAGGGGTATGATGCTTAACCATATCATGGTATCTCTGGGTGGTCGTATAGCCGAGCAGATTAAGTTTAACGACTACACCGCAGGTGCATCCCAGGATATCAAGGATGCAACCCGTATAGCCCGTAATATGGTCATGAAATACGGTATGTCCGAAAAGCTTGGTATGGTGAATTACGCGGATGACGGTGATGAGGTGTTCATAGGCCGTGATCTGGCTCATGCCAAGTCCATATCCGAAGAGACCGCGGCAGCCATCGATACGGAGGTTCGTGCCATCATTAACGACTGCTATGAAAATGCCAAGGCTATCATCCTTGAGCACCGTGATGTGCTTGAGAGTGCAGCGGTTTATCTGATAGAGAATGAGAAGATGACCAGGGATACCTTTGAGGCGCTCTTTAAGGAGCAGGAAGAGGCGTAGGAAACCGGCGAGGTTTTGATTGATTAAGTAAAGAAAAACGGCGTAGAGAGCAAATCTCTGCGCCGTTTTTGTTTTGCTCAAAGGCCGTGCAGCCTAAGATTCATTCTTACTTGGTAACCTTGATGGTAGCCTTGTACTTCTTGCCGTTCAGGCAGTAGGTAAGCTTGATGCTTCCCTTCTTTACATTGCTCTTTGCAAGTGCAAAGGTGATGGTGCCATCC
>JAFYEL010000111.1 GCA_017544285.1 Lachnospiraceae bacterium
CCGAGGAAGAAGAGATCAACCTCTCCGATGACGAGATAGTGGGAGCCCTGGAATCCATGCTCTTTTGCACCGGCAGCTCCATAGAGATAAAGAGACTTGCGGAGTGCTTAAACTGCGCCGAAGAGGATGTGCTTGCCGCAGCCGACAAGCTTTCAAAGCGCTATGGCTCCGAAAGATCCGGCCTCGAGCTTCTGCGTCTGGAGGATTCCCTCCAGCTGGGTACAAAGAAAAGCTACTATAATGTATTGAAGCGTCTGGTGGGAACTCCCAAGAAGGCATCCCTTACGGAGACCATGCTTGAGACCCTTTCCATAGTGGCCTACAAGCAGCCCGTCACCAGACTTGAGATAGAAAACATCAGGGGAGTTTCCTGCAACAACCAGATCAACAGGCTTCTGGAGTACGATCTGATAAAGGAACTGGGCAGGCTGGACGCCCCCGGCAAACCCCTTCTTTTCGGAACCACCGAGAAATTCCTCAAGAGCTTCGGAGTTTCTTCCATAGATGATCTGCCCATGGCCACCCCCGACGAGATCGAGCGTTTCAAGGAAGAAGCCGAGCAGGAGATACAGGAAGTTAAGGTCTGATAATTCTCTGAAATTTGTTAGTGCATACTCGGAAAGTTTGTGTTAAAATAGTTTCGTTTTGGTGAATAATAGTTTTAAATATACAGGAGGTAGAAATGAGCAACATTCCAACCAGCTCAGCGGGAAGGCGCATTGCAGCGCTTCTCGATGACAACAGCTTCGTTGAGATCGGCGCGGCAGTCACCGCCAGAGCTACCGATTTCAACCTCAACGCCCAGGACACTCCCTCCGACGGCGTTATCACGGGTTACGGCCTTATAGGCGGAGAGCCCGTCTACGTGTACAGCCAGGATGCTTCCGTACTCGGCGGCTCCATAGGTGAGATGCACGCAAAAAAGATCACGAATCTCTATAATCTTGCCATCAAGGTCGGCGCACCAGTCATCGGTCTCATCGATTCTACCGGCATCCGACTTCAGGAGGCCACGGATGCGCTCATGTCCCTGGGCTCCATCTACAAAAAGATGTCTCTGGCATCCGGAGTTATCCCTCAGATCGTGGGCATCTTCGGCAGCTGCGGAGGCGGACTTGCCACCTGTGCCGCTCTTGCGGATTTTGTTTTCATTGAAGAGACAAAGGGCAAGCTCTTCGTAAATTCACCCAATGCAATTAAGGGCAACACCGAAGAAAAGAACGACACTTCATGTGCGGCATTTGCGGCAAATCAGTCCGGAAACGCTGATTTCGTCGGTGATGAGGCTACCGTGATCGCTCAGATCAGGGCACTTTCGGCCATACTTCCCGCAAGCAACCGCGTGATCAACGATGCCGACGGCACCGATGATCTCAACAGGCTCATCCCCGATCTCAAGGGAAATATCGACGATGCAGCCATCGCACTTTCACAGATAGCAGACGCGGGCACATATCTGGAGCTCAAGAAAGACTGGGCACAGGATATGGTTACCGCTTTCATTAAGCTTGACGGTATCACCGTAGGTGCAGTCGCAAACAGGACCGTAGTCTATGATGAGAACGGAAAAGCAGCAGAGTTTGACGGTTCTCTTTCCGTAAGAGGCGCAAGAAAGGCAGCAGCCTTCGTACGTTTCTGCGACGCTTTCGACATCCCCGTACTCACCCTTACCAACGTTTCGGGTTACGAGGCTTCCGTTTGCGCAGAGAGACACCTTGCACAGGCATCTGCAGAGCTGGCTTACGCTTTCGCAGAGTCCACCGTGCCCAGAGTAAACGTCATCACCAGGAAGGCCTTCGGCAGCGCTTTTGTTGCCATGAACTCAAAGAGCCTCGGTGCTGATGTCACCTTTGCATGGAAGGACGCAAAGATCGGTACCATGGATTCAAACCTTGCCGCCAAGATCATGTTTGAAGGACAGGGAAGCGAGACCATTTCCGAAAAGGCAGCCGAGTATGAGAAGCTTCAGGGCAGCGCAGAGTCAGCCGCACGCCGCGGTTATGTAGATACTGTGATCGATCCTTCCGAGACAAGAAAGTACGTCATCGGCGCTTTTGAGATGCTCTACACAAAGACTGAGGAGCACTACGACAAAAAGCACGGCGCACTGTAGGAGGAGCACATATGAAAAAGAATCTAAGAAAAGTTCTTTTGGTGCTCTGCGTCCTGTCCATGATCTTTTCACTTTCAGCCTGCGGTAAAGAGGTTGAGACAGTGGGATATGATCCGGAAGAGGTTAAATCCGTGGCAAAGACCCTTACAGACGTCATTGCCTCCATGGATGCAGGTACCATCGCAAGGCTTCAGAATGAATACGAGCCCGCAGACCTTGAGACCTCCCTTAAGTACATGGGACTCTCGGTTGACGGCGAGGCGTTTTTCGCAGCTGCCGAGTCATGGCAGAATGCCACTGAAGAGCTTGGCAATGTCGACACTCAGGCCATCCGTGACGAAGACGTGACCATCGTGGCAGACGATGATTCCGTGACCGCAACTGTCACCGTCACAGGTGCGGGAGTTGACTCCAAGGGACAGCCCAGGGTAGCTGATGTGGAATACATCTTTGATTCCAGGATCAAGCTTACCTCCGGAGTTACCAACATCCGCAGAAGTCTTGCGGAAAACATGCAGAATGCCGGACTCAACACCCTGCTGGGAATGGGTACCGTGTTCGTAGTTCTTATTCTCATCGCTCTCGTGATCTACTGCTTCAAGTACATCGCAGTGGTTGAGAAGAGCCTGAAAGACAGGAAAAACGCTCCCCGTGAGAGAGCAGAGGCTGTTGACAATGCACTTGGCCAGATAGTTGAGACCGAGCAGCTTTCAAACGACACCCAGCTCATCGCCGTTATCGCGGCAGCCATCGCGGCATACGAGGAGGAAAACGGCGGCCAGGCCGGCGGATATGTAGTCAGATCAATCAAAAGAGTCAGATAAACGGAGGATCAAAATGAAAAACTATACAATAACAGTTAACGGAAGCGTATATGACGTTACGGTAGACGACGGAAAGGGCGGCGCAGCTCCCGTTGCAAGACCCGTAGCAGCAGCACCTGCAGCAGCACCCGCAGCAGCACCTGCAGCAGCACCTGCATCGGTAGGCGCAGGCTCAATCAAGGTTGAGGCCGGAGCAGCAGGTAAGGTATTTAAGATCGAGGCATCCGTAGGCCAGGCAGTTAAGGCCGGCGATACCGTTGTCATCGTAGAGGCCATGAAGATGGAGATCCCCGTTGTAGCACCTTCGGACGGTACGGTTGCAAGCATTGATGTTTCCGTAGGTGATGCCGTTGAGGCAGGAGCAGTTCTCGCTACACTCAATTAATGATTCATTAGGAGGTTACAATGTCTTACATAACAGAAACATTGGCAAACCTGTGGGATCAGACGGCGTTCATGTCCATGACACCCGGAAACGTGATAATGATCGTTGTAGCGCTCATTTTCCTGTATCTGGCCATAGCAAAGGGTTTTGAGCCTCTGCTCCTCACCCCCATTGCCTTCGGTATGCTCCTGGTAAACATCTACCCGGACATCATGGCCGAGGGTGGTTTGCTTCACTATTTTTACAAGCTCGACGAGTGGTCGATCCTTCCCTCACTCATCTTCATGGGTGTAGGAGCCATGACGGATTTCGGTCCCCTCATCGCAAACCCCGCCAGCTTCCTTCTGGGAGCTGCGGCACAGTTCGGTATCTTCGCAGCATATTTCTTTGCCATAGCCCTTGGCTTCAATGACAAAGGTGCGGCTGCTGTTTCAATCATCGGCGGAGCCGACGGCCCTACCTCCATCTTCCTTGCAGGAAAGCTGGGACAGACCTCGCTCCTGGGACCTATCGCAGTTGCGGCATATTCCTATATGTCACTGGTGCCGATCATCCAGCCTCCCATCATGAAGTTCTTCACCACCGATAAGGAGAAGAGGATAAAGATGGGACAGCTTCGTCCGGTATCAAAGCTTGAGAGGATCCTTTTCCCCATCATCGTTACCATCATCGTCTGCTTGATCCTTCCCACCACGGCACCCCTTGTAGGTATGCTGATGCTGGGTAACCTTTTCAAGGAGTGCGGAGTGGTACGTCAGCTTACCGATACCGCATCAAATGCTTTGATGTACATCGTGGTCATCTTCCTCGGAACATCAGTAGGAGCTACCACCTCAGCTGAGGCCTTCCTCAACGCTACCACACTTAAGATCGTCCTTCTCGGACTTGTGGCTTTCATGTTCGGTACCTGGGCAGGAGTCATGTTCGGAAAGCTCATGTGCGCAGTCACCAAGGGTAAGGTTAATCCGCTTATCGGTTCCGCGGGAGTTTCCGCAGTGCCTATGGCAGCCAGAGTTTCACAGAAGGTGGGTGCGGAGTACGATCCCACGAACTTCCTGCTGATGCATGCCATGGGACCTAACGTAGCGGGAGTAGTCGGTACCGCTGTTGCAGCGGGTACTTTTATGGCCATCTTCGGCATCTGAAGGGTATAAGACGACCAGCGCGACGAAAAAGACGCGAAGCGTCTTTGAGTTCGTCGCTTACCAAACAGTTTAATTTGGGGTTAAAGATTATTTATTAATCATTTTAAGAAAGGAAAAACAATGGCAGAGAAAAAACCTGTAAAAATATGCGAAACCATCCTGCGTGACGCACATCAGTCCCTCATCGCCACAAGAATGCCCACCGAGCTCATGCTTCCCATTCTGGATAAAATGGACAAGGTCGGCTACCACTCGGTAGAGTGCTGGGGCGGTGCAACCTTCGACGCATCCCTTCGTTTCCTCAAGGAAGATCCCTGGGAGAGGCTCCGCCTCATCAGAAAGGGCATGCCCAACACCAAGCTTCAGATGCTCTTCAGAGGACAGAACATCCTGGGCTATCGTCACTACGCTGACGACGTGGTTGAGTACTTCATACAGAAGTCCATTGCAAACGGAATCGATATAATCCGTATCTTCGACTGCCTCAACGACCTGAGAAACCTCAAGGCAGCCGTTGACGCAACCATCAAGATCAAGAACCAGGAGGGCAGGGGCCACGCACAGATCGCTCTTTCCTACACCCTGGGAGATGCCTACACCCTTGACTACTGGATGAACATGGCAAAGCAGATCGAGGAGATGGGCGCTGATTCAATCTGTATCAAGGATATGGCCGGACTTCTCGTTCCCTACAAGGCATACGAGCTTGTATCAGCCATGAAGAGCGCAACCTCACTTCCCATCGACCTTCATTCACACTACACCTCAGGTGTGGCCGGAATGAGCTACTTAAAGGCAGTAGAGGCAGGCGTAGATATCATCGACACTGCAATGTCACCTCTTTCCATGGGTACTTCACAGCCCGCAACAGAGGTTATGGTAGAGACCTTCAAGGGCACCGAGTATGACACCGGCCTTGATCAGGAGCTTCTTGCAGAGATCGCAGATTACTTTGCTCCCTACCGTGAGGAGTGCCTTGCAAACGGCCTTCTTTCACCCAAGGTTATGGGCGTTAACATCAAGACCCTGCTCTATCAGGTACCCGGCGGAATGCTTTCCAACATGGTATCACAGCTCAAGGAGCAGAACGCAGAAGAAAAGTACCACGAAGTGCTCACCGAGAACCCCCGCGTCCGCAAGGACATGGGCGAGCCCCCTCTGGTTACACCTTCTTCACAGATCGTCGGAACCCAGGCAGTGTTCAACGTTCTCATGGGCGAGCGTTACAAGATGGCTACAGACCAGACCAAGGACCTTCTGCGCGGCAAGTACGGCCAGACCGTAAAGCCCATGAATCCCGAGGTTATCGAAAAGGTTATCCCCGGCGAGGAGAGGATCACCTGCCGTCCCGCAGATCTTATTCCCAACGAGCTTTCAAAGATCGAGGCCGACATGAAGGAATACAAGCAGCAGGATGAGGACGTGCTTTCATACGCACTTTTCCCTCAGGTTGCAACCGACTTCTTCAAGTATCGTCAGGCACAGCAGGAAAAGATCGACGCTTCTAAGGCAGATACCCAGAACAACGCTTATCCTGTTTAAGAGTAAACCATGTCCTCCGGAGGCAATATTGTTTCCGGAGGATATTTTTTTAAACGATCCCCAAAGATCAGGCACCTATCAAGGAGGAAGAAAGGATGAAAAGACTGATAAAAAAAGCAGCACTCCTCATGAGCGCGGCAATGATCATCACATCCCTGCCGGCAGTTCCCGTGCTGGCCGATACACAGACCGATGAGATCCGGTACAACAGCCGTTTTGTAGATTTTGACCAGGCTTCCGGCAACACGCTGATAGCTGTCAACCCCATGTTCATGTACTATGATGAAGACGGTGAGACCGTCAACCGGGCTAAAAAACACCTGGGAACTCTGCTTAACTATGATGCGTCCAACGACCTTCCCGTTTCCGGCTACAGTGAAGCTACAGGGCATATACACACTGATACGGAGCCCTACATCTGCGGCACCATGCTTGCAAATGCGGATCATTCCTTCAAACCTTCCGAGACAAACGATCAGGCGCCGGCCGACTATAAGGTGGGTGATGTAATGCTCAGGACCCTGACTACAGGAATACTTTCCGAGGAATATGTCAGCGCCGATACCCTGGTTAACAGAGAGTGTACGGATAAGGAATATTCACCGGTTCTGTACCAGTGCATGTACATCGGAAAGTATTCCACAATATGGGGATGCGTTCCCGAGAACAAATGGACCCAGGAGGAGACCGAAAAGATACTGGAGGTCTGCAAATCTCCCAAGGGTAACGCCTTAAAGGGCTTGATCGGTCACAGTGATGTGGCTGACAGAACTTACACCGTTTCCGCCGACAGGGCCGAAGATATCGGAAAAATGTTCGACTATCTGATAAATCTTGAAAAGGAATATACCGGAGACTATCTTATTACCGATGAAAAATACGGAGATAAGGATAAAAGATCCGCATTCTTTGTGGAACCCATGAGTAATGGTATTTTAGGGTATTTCGATCAAAGAGATTTTGATGAAGATGTTGCGGGCGCAAACGGAAGGATTGACTGCCTGCACATCAACTACGAGACGGACCCCGTTAAAAAAAAGGATGCTTTCTTTACCACCATGCTCCATGAGCTGCAGCATTATATAGTGTTCGGTTATGTGGAAAATAACGTGGATGCCGCCATCGATGAGCTTATGGCCCAGGTGGTTTCCATGCAGGTATACGGAGAATTAAGTGAAGATGTAGAAATCTATACCGACGCTCTTATGGATAAAGTCGGAATGACTGATGACTATGGAGATGAGGGCATTCTTCATCCTTATATGCTGGGAGAGTGTTACAATGATAAAACTATGAGAGGTACGCCCCGCAATATCGTTTACAGGGTAGCCTATCCTCTGGGACAGTATCTGATCGATAATGTTGATCCCAAATTCGTTAAGACCTGGACAACGGGCTTTTCCGAGTCAGGCCTTTACAGACCCGCTTTGTCTTCCTATCTCAAAAAGACCACCGGGCATTCCCTTGAAGGATGGCTTTCCGCCTTTTCCATCGCTCTCGGAAGGGCGTACAACGGATTCCCTGCCGGAGGGGATGTACCGAAGGAGTATGATCTTGGGAACTCAAAGATCGCCGAATATGTAAGAAACCATGCAAAAGATGCACGTAAGGATACCGACCTGGCTTTCGGGGAGTACTTCTGGTCACCCCGCAGGCTTACCGAGTCCAAAACCATCACCGGCGGCGGTTCCATGCACCTTTATACCGTATCCGGAGACCAGATGTTTGAGATCGACAACGTTGAGGATGGCGTGGTATACGCACTGGTTGACCATAATGGAAAAGTGGTCGGCGTAGATGGTATCGAGCTTTACGATGACTATCCCTGCCTGCAGCCTGTGGTTGCCGAGACCAATGTAAAACTTTCCGACGGAAATGAGTATCCCGTCAAGGTCTCTCTGGTGAACCTCAATACGGTGAGGTATTCCGGAAAGGCAAAATACAATGAGCAGATCACGGATATCGAATTTGATCTTAGCGGTCTGCCCGACAGATTTTCCGAATACTACGGAGGAGAACAGAATCCCAACCTGATCGAGAGTATGATCTACCTTAAGAAGAGTGCGAGCAAGAATACCAAGAAGGCTTACTTCTTCAAGGAGGGGGATGCGGCAAAGAAGAGGCCCAGAGTATCCACCATAACCCTGGGGGTAGACAGGGGTGCTTCAAAGGACACCAAAAAGGTTGTCAAGGCATTGAACAAAGCAATAAAGAAGGCTTTGAAGACCACGCCCATGTACTTTGATATCCGTCCCGCAAACCTTAAGTCGGTAAGGCCTCAGATCGTCACAAAAGCCGGCGGTAAAAAGATCAAAAGCGTGACCGGCTACCTGGGAGGCAAAAAGTACAAGTTTAAGAAGTCGGATTACGAGATCCTGAGGGATGATGCGGGACTGATCTACGGCATCATGGCAAAAGAAGGCGGAAACTTCACGGGATACTGGTTTAAATAGTATCCCGCCTCTTGCCGCCGTAAGATCGGATTTAATTCAATAAAACGGGGAATATTACAGATTGCGCAGTATCCGGTCCAATATCTTTGAGGTATTGGTACCACGGGGAGTAACCCGCTGGAGATACTGGAAAAATGCATCGGAAATGTTTTGTTCTTCGATCGCAAAAGCTACCGAAACGGGGGATCCGAAGGTTATCACGGAGCCTCCGTTTTCTTTTGATATAACGGAACACAGGCCGGGAATATCCGAAGGCGAGGAAGCAGGATCTGCGCAGAGTATGGCCGCATTCTTGTCCGAGACAAACTCGCGGACAAACCTGATGCATTCGGCACGGTCGGAATTCCTGAAGATCCGCATAAGGGGACGGCAGAGACCGAAGAAGTTTTCGAATTCCGTGACAAAAGCGTCTATGGCATCCTCGTCAAAGGTGAGGATGTTTGCCATGCCGTCGGTGTGGTCGGTGACGGAGCTGGAGACCAGCGCACCAACCCCCGGAGCGATAAAAAGGGAGCGGTGGAAGATACCGTCATGGATCAGCGGGTAGTAATAGGGCTCTATGCCGCCGGTGGAATAGAGGGGAAGCCACTTTTTCACCGCCAGGAACAGATCGTTGATATTGCGCCGCACATTGTGTATGATGCGGATCTTTGCGCCGCAGTCCATCAGCTTTAATATGAGCACTGCCCACTTGGCGGAAAAATCCACGTCGTCAATGAGCCAGGACAGATCCTCGTCGGAGTAAAAGAGCAGCTCGCCGGTATAGGGCTTGGAAGCAAGCTCGGTAAGGAAGCGCAGTATGGCCTCGCGCTTGCCCTCATCGCCGTAGTAGAAATAGGTACCCCAGCTGACGGTGCGGGCGGGAGATATCTCCCTGGCGCTCTTCAGGCCTTTGGCAACCTTTTTGGCGATCTCCGGAATGGCAGAAATCTCCTGGAGGATGTTGCGCACGCCGGAATCGTCGTTCTCGGGGTTTTCCATGAGCCATGAGCATATAAGTGCAGCAAGCTCACCACGGTCCTCGGGAAGGGGCTCTCCGGGACATATGGCGTCGGAAGCGGCCCTGAGCTGGTATCCCTGGATCAGCTTCTTTGCAAGAAAGCCCGATGCCTGCTCCGTAAAATCGGAGTTTTGAGGGGGCTTGCGCTGGCCTGTGCGGATCTTGCTTATGTAGGAAGAATCGAAGACCAGGGCCTTGCCGAGCTCGGTGTTGCGTGTATTTGTCAAATTCATAAGAAAATCAAATCTGTCGTATCTCATAGGCCTATTATATCATATTATTGTCCTGTTTTAGTACAAAAATTGTTTTGGATATATATTGTGATTTTTTTTGACCTCGGGCACAAAGTATGGTATAATTTCTTCCGTATGTTGAAATAAACTCTGTTTCAGTAGGAGAGGGAAAGCCATGTCGAGTGAACTTGTCAAGAAAATGTACCGTAATATACTTGATTTTTATGACAGTCTGGGAGAGCAGTTCGACGTCAGGGAGGATTTTGACGGCCTTACCATCAAAGAGGTCCTGAAGGGTGATATCACTAGATTCCTCATGTATCTGTCAGCTTCCGACGGCGTTATAGCCGCCAACGAAGTAGACGCCATCCATGAATACCTGGATGAGCCCGATATCAGCTTCACTCCCGAAAGCCTCAGCAAGTTCATCGACGATTACAATATATACAGCCATGATTTTGAGACCAGCGTGCCTTCCATCTTAAGGCTCACGGTCAAGATAGACAACGAATTCGAAAAGACCGACAGTAATGCACCCTCAAACATCTCCGATACCCTCTGTGAACTCTTTAAGGCAGTGGGGCAGGATTTCATGCGTGTGGACGGTGATATCCACGGCCGTGAGGTTGCCGACTGGGAAACCTATATCAAAACACTTGACGATTACATCAAGGTAAACCATCACAAGTATATCAAATAATTTTTAGAACCTTACACCTTCAGGAGGTCCGTAATGAACGCAAAACTTAAATCGCTGGTAGATTCCGTTGTATCTCTTGCCAAAAGCATATCGGTAAGTCACAACATCGAGGGCTTTGACACTCTCCTCATGGATGATGTCATCGCATATCTCATGTATCTGTCAGCCTCCGACGGGGTCATCGCTCCCGAAGAGCTTGAAGAGATCAGCGGGTACGTGAGCAAAACCTTTACGGAGGATGAGGCTCTCAACTTTATCACCACACACAATATCGTATCACCCGAATTCAAGCACAGCGTTCCCGAGTCCGTTAAAAAGCTTGTAGAGGTTGACAACTCCTTAAGGCACGGCGACAACCCTCAGGAAAGCGATGCATCCGAGATCCTTCTGGAGCTCTACAAGGGCATCGGCGACGAACTCATAAACTCCGACGGAGACCTGCATATCAGCGAGGAAACCGATATGTACGTCTACCTCACCGGTATCGATAAATACCTTTCGGATTACCTGGTATCACGCCGCGAGCGTTACTCGGAAAAGGCGGACCAGGGCGTAGCCGCTCCGAAAAAGAAATGATCTGAAATGCAAAAAGAAAACAAGATGGGCGTGCTGCCCGTTAATAAGCTTTTAGTATCCATGTCACTGCCCATGATGATCTCAATGCTGGTTCAGGCATTGTACAACGTCGTGGACAGTGTGTTTGTTTCAAGGATATGTGAGGACGCCCTCACCGCGGTTTCCATGGCGTTCCCCATGCAGACTCTGATGATCGCCCTTGGCGGCGGTACGGGAGTGGGCGTAAACGCCATACTTTCAAAATCCCTTGGTGAAAAGGATTTCGAGAGGGCCAACAAAACAGCAGTTAACGGTGTTTTCCTGGCGGGGGTCAGCTATCTGATCTTCATGGCTCTTGGCCTTACCTTTGTCAGAGCCTTCTACGAAAGCCAGACGGACAACGCCGCAATAATCGAATACGGAGTACAGTACCTCAGCGTGGTCTGTGTCTGCTCCTTCGGCATCTTTGGCCAGTTCATGTTTGAAAGGCTCCTGATATCCACCGGACGGACCTTTTATACCATGATCACCCAGACCACCGGAGCCGTCATCAACCTGATCTTTGACCCCATACTTATCTTCGGACTTCTGGGCATGCCCAAGCTGGGAGTTGCCGGGGCTGCGGTAGCCACCATCCTGGGGCAGTGTGTTGCGGCTGTAATAGCCTGCATCATCAACATAAAAAAGAATCACGACATAGAACTGCACTTTAAGGGCTTTCGCCCGGATAAGGAGATCATCTCACAGATATACAGGATAGGTATTCCCTCCATCATCATGCAGTCCATAGGTTCCGTGATGACCTACACCATGAACCGCATTCTGGTGCTTTTCTCCACCACTGCGGTAGCCGTTTTCGGAGTATATTTCAAGCTTCAGAGCTTTATATTCATGCCCATCTTCGGTCTGAACAACGGCATGATCCCTATTATCTCCTACAACTACGGTGCCGCAAAGAAGGACCGTATGATGGAGGCCTGGAAGCTTGCATGGATATATGCAACCCTGCTCATGCTGGTGGGAGTGGCGGCCTTTGAAATCATCCCTCAGCCGCTGTTGTCGATATTTGACGCATCACCTGAGATGCTCCGCATAGGTACCACGGCCCTTCGGGTGATAGCTTTCCATTTCCCCGTGGCGGCTTACTGTATAGTGACCGGTTCCCTTTTCCAGGCTCTGGGCCACAGCGTCTATTCCATGATCAATTCCGTCATGAGACAGCTGGTGGTGCTCATCCCTGCGGCGTACCTGCTTTCGCGCCTCGGAAATGTTGACTATGTATGGTGGTCCTTCCCCATAGCCGAGATCATGTCGGCGGCGGCTACCACCTTCTTTTTCAGGCGTATATACCGGAATGTCATATCAAAGATCTGATATCAGGAGGAATATATCATGAGTATCAAAAAGATCACCCTAATCACAGGCCTGCTGGCCGGAATGCTTCTTTTTAGCGGCTGTGAGAACGGCGCTGCGGGAGGAGACAAAATGGTCCTGAAGGCCGGCTTTTCCACCGGAACTTCCGATCCCAGGTGCGTATCCACCGAGCTCTTCAAAGAAGAGGTTGAAAAGGGCACCGACGGCAGGATAGTCATCGAGATCCATCCCGACGGAGAGCTTGGAGCAGATCCCGAGCTTATCAGCGGAGTGGTAAACGGAAATGTTGACATCACTGCATCCAGTGCCGGTAATTTCGCCACCTACGATCCCAACGTGGGTATTTCAGCCTTCCCCTTCCTCTTCGAGGATTTCGACGAGGCCTGGGCCTTTGTTGACGGCGAAACGGAAAAAGAGGCTGAAAAGGATCTGGAGGATTATAACATCAAGGTCCTTGGCCACTACGACAACGGCTTCAGATGCGTGACCACCTCGGATGCGGTCGGCCCGATAAACTCCGTAGATGATATGAGCGGCATGGTGATCCGCACCCCCGAAAACCAGATAGTTATGCAGACCATGCTCCTGCTGGGGGCACAGCCCAAGGTTCTGGATTTCACAAAGCTCTATGACGCCCTTGCGGGCGGAGAGTTTGATGCCCAGGAAAACCCCATACCCGTTATCTACAACAACAGGCTTTATGAGGTTCAGTCAAACCTGGCCATCACAAATCACAGCTACGATACCATGCTCTTCGTGATCCGTCAGGATATCTGGGATTCCCTTTCCCCTGAGGATCAGGCAGTTATCTCCGCCGCAGCCGAAAAAGCTCAGGCAAAGGACAGAGAGCTGGTCAAGACCCAGACCGAGGAGTACATCACAAAGCTCCAGGAAGAGGGTATGAACGTGACCTACCCGGATCTTGAGGAGTTCAAGAAGGCTACGGCCTCCGCAACAGAGCAGTTTGCGGACTCCTACGACCCCGAACTCCTTAAAAAGATAAGCAGGTAACCTGCTTGTACCGTACCTTTTTATAGTGTATAATATGTATAGCTGAGGTGCCCGCGGGACCCCGCCATTATTGAACCTACATCTTCTTTAAACGGGACTGCCATCTGACCGCAGAACATGCAATGCCTCCTTTGCTTTTGCAATGCCAGTGGACTGCAGACGCTGCGGCGTAGCGAACCCACCTAGCATCGCTAGGAGTCAATCAGGCGGACCGCGGCACTATCGGTAATATGCATTCACATCATTCACATATTGTGTTATAATTGGCCTTTGTTTATTACGGAGGTTTTTTTATGTCCGGATCACTGAAAACATCAGACTTTTTTTACGAGCTGCCCGAGGAGCTTATAGCCCAGGATCCCCTGGAGGACAGAAGCTCTTCAAGGCTCATGCATCTGCCTCTTGATGGAGGTGCCGTGAGCCATCACAGCTTTAAGGATATTAAAGGATTTTTGAAAAAAGGAGATACCCTTGTACTGAATGACACCCGGGTGATCCCTGCCAGGCTCCTCGGAGAGCGGGAGGGAACAGGCGGTGCCGTTGAGATATTGCTTCTTAAACGCCGTTCCCGGAATGATTGGGAGTGCCTCGTACGCCCCGGGAAAAAGTGCCGCGTGGGCTCCAGGGTGGTCTTTGGCGACCATGACCTTACCGCAGAGGTTAAGGAGGTCCTGCCCGACGGAAACCGGGTGGTGAGCTTTGAGTTTCAGGGCGTATGGGAGGAACTTCTGGACAGACTGGGAGAGATGCCCCTTCCTCCCTACATAAAGAAAAAGCTTTCCGACAAAAACCGTTACCAGACCGTTTATGCCAAAAACGAAGGCTCAGCAGCCGCACCCACGGCGGGATTGCATTTTACAAAGGAGCTCCTTTCCGAAATAGAGAACATGGGAGTTGAGCTTGCCTATGTGACCCTTCACGTGGGACTGGGCACTTTCCGCCCGGTGAAGGCTGAGAGCATCACTGACCACCACATGCACTCCGAGTACTATCAGGTGAGCCCCGAGGCCGCAGAAAAGGTGAACAGAGCAAAGGAAAGGGACGGCAGAGTGATCTGCGTTGGCACCACCGGATGCCGCACCATTGAGTCCGCCGCTGTTTTAAAGGACGGGGTATGGCGTCTTGAGAGCGGATGCGGTGACACCGAGATCTTCATCTATCCCGGTTACGAGTTCAAGCTTCTGGACGGTCTCATCACAAATTTCCATCTCCCGGAATCCACCCTTATCATGCTTGTGAGCGCTCTGGCCGGAAGAGAGAGAGTGCTTGATGCCTACAGGGAAGCTGTGCGTGAAAGATACAGGTTCTTCAGCTTCGGAGACGCGATGATATGCATTTAAACGTAAACAGGATACTGAAAAACATATTGAGCGCCTTTATCGTATGTCTGGCCGCCCTTATCCTGGTGGCTCTTATGATAAAAAACGGAGCCTATCCCCACGGCAACGACGTCTACGGCCATTTTTTCAAGCTTAATGCCCTCTATGAGCAGATAAAGCAGGGCAATCCCTATCCGATCTACATCGAGAACTGGTACAGCGGACTGGAGCTTTTCCGTTACTGGCCCCCCGCGCCCTATTATTTTTTCGTGTTCATAATGCGGTTCTTTGGCGGAGACCTGCTGCGGTCCTTCCTGGTCTTTTCCTTTCTGACCCACGCCATCGGCGGCTGCGGCTTCCTTCTTTTCGGAGACAGGGAGGAGAGGCGTGTGCTCTGCACCTTTCTTGGGGTAATGTACATCTTCCTTCCGGACAACTTAAGGGTCTTCTTTGCCGAGGGTAATATCCCCAGGATCTTTATCACCATGCTGCTGCCTTACCTTTTCTACTTTGTGTGTGAGTACATCTACTACAAAAGCGAAAAGGCCATAATTGGCATAGACATCCTCTGCATACTCATAGCCTGCTCCCATCTGATGGTGGCGCTGATGACGGCCATTGCGGTTGCCGTGTTCGTGTTGATCTACGGTGCCATCCACAAAAGGCTTTTGAATTCCTTCGTGCTTCTTCTTAACATGCTGCTGGCCTATATGACCGCCGGCATAATACTGATTCCGGGAATGCTGGGGAGCATAAACGCCAAGGGCACCTCCGCCTACCGCGACATATCAGAGGCTATGCTCTCAAGGCGTGCCATCGAATCCCTGAACCCATTTCTGGTTCCCTTAGATCCCACCGGCTTTTATTTCGGCCTCCCGGTATTCCTTCTGCTGCTGGCAGGAGTCATCGTCTGGCATAAAAAGACCCTGCCCCTCTTTGGCACCGGTCTTATTATCTTCATAGGCACCACCACCATAGTACTGCCCATACTCTCCGCGCTTCCTGTCAGCAGGGCTCTGTGGATGACCAGGTTCGTCCCCATGGCTTACTGCCTGATACTCATAGGCATACTCTACTGGGACGAGCTGAAAAAGAGTGCGCTGGTGGTCTTTTCCATAATGATCGCCCTTGACTGCGCCCTGACCCTGGCCTTTCACGTGATGCCCGATAATCCCGCCTATCCTTCCCCGGAAGAGATGGAAGAGGACTACCTGCTGGATGAGGCCATGGATCTTGTGGACAACAGGATAGCCTTCATGGACTTAAGTTCCATAGGTTCCTACACCTCATACATCCTCACAAAGGACGGCAGGAACGTGGATTCGATCTTCGGCTGGGCCTATCAGGGAGCCTACACCATCAACGAGATTGTGGAGCTAAACGAGGCCTTTGAGACCGGCTATTACGACTATGTTTTCGACCGTCTGGTGCGCATGGGCTGCGACACCCTGGTGTTCAAAAAGGACGAGATAAAGACGGATTACGACGGACTTCTGGAAAAAGCGGCCGAAAGCGGCTATAAAGTCATAGATGAAAACGAAAAAGCTTTGCTTATGGACTTTTCATATGACGGAAAATTTGGTACAATATTTAATTACAAAAATGCCTGTATCGGCGTCGGTTCGGAGTATATGAGTTATCTCTATCCCTCATTTTACAAGCTCCGTTCCAACAAACTGGATGATTACACCTATGAGGACCTGTCCGGGTTCGAAAAGATATACATCACCGGCCCCGAATACGGCGACAAGGAATACTGCGAGGAAATGATCCGTAAACTGTCGGATTCCGGAGTAAAGGTCTTCATAGACATGAACCGCCTTCCTCTGGATAAATCCACAGGCCGCAATTCCCTTCTGGGAGTGGTGGCGCAGCCCATAGTCTTCAACGACGAGTTCCCCTACATTGTCATGGACGACGGCACAAAATTCAAACTCTCGGTGAAAGACAAAAGAGCCTTTAAGGAATGGCGCACGGTTTACTTCACAAACCTTAAGAACATCACCAAAAAGGCAAAGTATTCCGATTCCAAATATCTGGCGTACCTGGGCACCAGCCCCAACGACAACATCACCTTCATCGGACTGAACCTTGTTTATTTCCAGGGCTGCTCCGTAAACGGTGATACCCAGCTTTACCGCTTCCTTGACGAAGTATTCAAGGTGGACCGCCACGAGACTCCTGAGCACATCCTGGTGCCCATCAATGTGGCAGTCAACGGAAACGACATCACCATCACCTCCGAACAGGACGGCGTGGTGACGGGCCTTGCAAACCTCGACAGTCTCGAAAGCACAAAAGATCTGGGAAGTGAGACCTATATAACAGTAAATAAGGGCGTCACATACGTACATACTAAGTACGCATATTTTTACCCGGGCCTGGCATGCTCCCTTGTGGGCCTGCTGCTGTTGATCCTTTCCATCAGGTTCATCACCGGCAAATACAGCGTGTTCGGCTACGGCAGAGCCATCAGAATGGCTAAATTTGACGACGAAGCACCACCGGAGGGAAATTCCTCCGATACTGATGACACATCAGATAAACAGACATCTTTCATTGATGAAAGCTATCATAAAATGCTTGAAGGAGAAAAGGATGAAACGTAGGATACTTGCAATACTGCTTGCACTTTCAATGGTCATGACAGCTACGGTATACGCAGAGGAAGAGACTTCCGACAGTGAGCAGGTAAGCGATACTGCAGGCGATGAAGATTCCGGCGAAAGCCACGATTCGGAAGATTCCGGCGAGACCCACGACTCGGAAGATTCCGGCGAGACCCACGACTCGGGCGAGTCGGGAGAGAGCTATGACGCCGGAGAGTCCGGCGAGAGCTACGACGCCGGAGAGTCGGGTGAGAGCTACGACGCCGATGATTCCGGTGAAAGCTATGATACCGGAGAGTCGGGCGAGAGCTATGATTCCGGTGAGCAGGGTGAAGTTCAGGATCCCGGCTTTGAAGCCTCCGATGATTACACCGATCCCGCATACACCGATCAGGGTCAGGATGTATATGACGGTTACACCGATCCCTCATACGACGACGCACAGATAGAGGACGGCATAGTTGAAGAGGCCCAGGAGGGCGTAGCCGAGGAAGAAGTCCCCGTAGCCGAGGAAGAGGTACTTCCCGAGCTTGCAGAGCCCGAGTTTGATATTTTGGATCACTACGGACTTGTTGCAGCAAACGCACCCCTACCAACCATCGACAACGGCGGCTGGAAGGATTATCCCGCCTCCTACGAGTACAACTACGACAACACCGACAGCGCCACAAAATGGGGCATGTGGGGCGGCAACGGAAACCTTCAGGGCTATGTTGCAGATTCCGTTAACGACCTTAACGTAAGGCACAGGATGCAGATGTACTGCGACGGTGAGAACATCCATCTGATGATCACCTACGCATCCGCATATTACAATCCCGGCAACGGAAACGACTACATGTTCTACCTTGACGGCGAGCCCGTTAAGTTCCAGGTCACCTATGAAGACACCGGCTATGACCTCACCTTCCCCCGTGATCCCGGCACCTACGCCCTGAGGGTCACCCACGAGAACAGCCGCGAGTCATCCCACGAGGCTCTGGGTTCATACGGCACCATGATAGTCCATGAAGGCCAGCTTAACAACGTGACAGAGATCTGCATACCCGTCTCCGAGATGGCTAAGCAGAACCCCAATATTAATCCCGAGCACTTTGCCAAGATCGAATTCTTCACTCACAACCTTATGTACCGTCATATCGGTGCGGCAGGTGCATCCAGCGGTCCCGTACCCTTTGTGCTGATCACCTTCACCTTCTTCGGTCTGGCATATTACAGATTTGTATACAGGAAGGGAAGCTTCGTTCCAGAGGTGGTATATGCCTGAGGCACCGCAGTTTTTGGAGCGATACCGCATGTCATACAAGTTCAACGCCGCTCACAACACCAGCGGCCGCGAGGACGGGCAGCATGTCCACACCTTCAGGCTTGTGATCTTCATCGGCAAGACCTCCGATTCCTATGTGGACTTTTACGACTACGAAAACCGCATCAAAAGCCTTGTAGACATGTACAGCGGCAAGGTCTTCAACGACTTTGAGGAGTTCTCAGAGATCCGGCCCACCGTTGAAAACATCGCCATCTACATCTACCGTACCCTGAGCTCTATGTTTGAGAGCGATCCTTCACTTAAGGTGGTACAGGTGGAGCTTGGTGACAGTCCTACCCAGCGTTTTTCCGTAAGCGACGACTACGTGATATGCAGTGTTAACCGCACCTTCCCCAGGGAGAGGCTGCTTAGGTTTCTGGAAGAGAGAAGAATATGAGCAATAAAGTAGCGCTTTACCTGCTGCTTCTGGTGATCTGGATCTACGCGCTTTCGGTCTTAAAGCGCACAAAGCTCACCGCCTTCCACTTCATGGTCGGATCAGGCGGTATGTTCACCTTTCTTTTTGTGGCAGGCAAGCGGGTCTTCACCGAATTTTGTGCACGTTTGCTGATGTTTATGCTCGAACAGCTCGGGCATATTTTTACGTTTTACACAGTGTACAGCAAATACTATGTGCTGTTCATAAACAACAAGGATGCCAACATCTCCATGCTCATCGACTACGAGTGCTGCGGCATCATCGAGATACTGGTGGTCATCAGCGTTGTGTGTTTTTTCCCGCTGTTCAGCATTAAAGAGAGAGTACTGTACTCGCTGATAGGTTTTTTTTATACCACGGTCGCAAACATCATAAGGTTGCTGATCATCAGCTTTATCATTTACATCAACGGAAATGACAGTTACTACATAGCACATTCCTTTATCGGAAGGATAGTATTTTACATTCTGACGGTTTTACTCTATTTTTACATCATTTCGAGGAACCAGATCAAAAACCAGAAGGTGGGGAATTTTGATTACGAATGATCAGATGGCTGTTTAAGAGCGGGCTGATCTTCTGGATGGGATGGATGGTGCTACCGATCCTTTTGGAGCTCATACCTTCCATCGGGAATTTTATTCTGCTCATCTTTAAAAGAATAAAACTGAACCGCATGAAGGTGGATCTGGGTTACAAGCCTCCCATCTCCATAATTGTGCCGATATACAACTCGGCCATGACCCTGGAGGCCTGCATCGAATCGATCAACGAGTCCACCTATCCCAACGAGCTCATCGACGTGCTCTGTGTGGACAACGGAAGCAGGGACAACTCCTTCGAGATATTCCAGAGATGCCAGCTTAAGCACATGGATCTTTCCATGAGCTGGATAGTGTCTGCCTCCGGCAAGTCCAAGGCCCTGAACAAGGCGATCTTTAACAGCGAGGGCAAGTACGTCATCAATATCGACAGCGACGGCAAGCTTGAAAAAAGAGCCCTTGAGAGCGTTGTAAAGGCCTTTGAGTCAGATCCCGACATCGACTGTGTCACCGGAGCCATACTCATTGAGCCGGCCCTGGTGGACCTGACTCCCAAGGGGTTCCTTCGGATATTCAGGAAGCTTGAGTTCATGGAGTATTGCCAGGCCTTTTTGGCGGGCCGCAACTTCCAGAGCGAGACCAACACCATCTTTACTCTGTCGGGCGCATTTTCGGCCCTGCGCAAGTCCGTTCTCTCAAAGACCTTCATGTACAACACCGACACCATCTGCGAGGACGCCCACCTTACCTTCCAGGTAAAGGACATACTTCACCGCAAGGTCATGCTCTGCAACAACGCCATCTTTATGGTGGATCCCATAGACAACATCAACAAGTACTATACCCAGCGGCAGCGCTGGCAGATAGGAGAGCTTGAGGTGCTTAAGATGTTCGTCCTGAAAAAGATGGGGGATCCCCGAAAGATCTTCACCGACAGCTCACTGAGGGTTCTGGTGGTGGACCACACCATATCCTTCACAAAGTTCGTGTGGTTCGCGGTGATGATCGTGCTCTGCATCACCAACGGCATGTTCCACATCATCGCCTTCGCAACCCTTTTGCTCTATGTGATGAGCGTGGCCGTTTCCATCATGTTTGGATTTAACTCCATCCAATTTTTGAAGGACTTCCCGGACATAAGAAAGTATTACCTGCGTAACTTCGGCTACCTGTTTCTTTTGCCCGTATACAATATCTTCGCCTTCTTTGTCAGGCTCTGCGGCATAGTCAATTCCATTAACCGCAAGGCTTCCTGGAAGACAAAGACCTTTACCGAGGAAAAAAAGGACATAGACGACACCGTAAAAAAGGACTTCAGAATGATCCCCGCCTTAAGCGCCTTTGTGCGCAGGCTCGTGGAAGAAGAAGGATGAAAAGATGGTTTACCAGTATCGCTACAAGTTTTATCTCAACGCAAACCACTTTGTGGTCATAGGAGGCAGGAAGGGAGCGCCACATTCACACTGCTTTGAGCTTACCATCGAGATCGCCTCGGTGGCAGGCCATGAGACGGTGGCATTCGAGAGCATCGAAAGGGCCATAGACGCCCTGCTGATGCCTTACCAGAACAACCTGCTCAACGACATCGAGCCCTTTAACGACATAGTGCCCACCCTTGAAAACATATGCGCATATTTCAAGGACGAGATCAGCAGGATACTGCTTGAGATGAACTGGGTGCTCATGTCCATTGAGGTTTCGGAGACCCCGTCAAGGTCCTTTGTTATGACCATAGACGATATCGAGTTTGCAAAGAGCGAGCTATATAAAAACAACAAGATCTATTACAGATGACAGGAGGAAAAATGTTAGAGATCAGATGGCACGGCCGCGGTGGCCAGGGAGCCAAGACCGCAAGCCAGCTTCTTGCGGACGCCGCCTTCATGGCAGGCAAGTATGTACAGTCCTTTCCGGAGTACGGCCCCGAGCGCTCGGGAGCTCCCATAACCGCATACAACAGGATATCCGATGAAAGATGTCCGGTACATTCCAACATCTACGAGCCCGATTATGTGGCCGTTGTGGACGAGACCCTGCTGGAGAGCGTGGATGTTGCCGGCGGCCTGAAGGAAGAGGGAGCCATTATAGTAAACTCCTCCAAAAGCCCCGATGAGATCAGAGGATTGTTAAAGGGCTACAAGGGCCGTGTGTGCACCATTGACGCCCGCAAGATATCCATGCTCTGCCTGGGCGCATACTTCCCCAACACCCCCATGCTGGCCGCCGTTGTGGCCGTCAGCGGCTGTGTGGACAAAAAACAGTTTTTGAAGGATATGGAAGAGTCCTACAGACATAAGTTTGCAAAGAAGCCCCAGGTCATCGAGGGCAACCTGAAATGCCTTTCCCTTTCAATGGATTCGGTGAAGGGTTAGGCATATCGCACGTCAGCTTGGAAACATATTATAATTAATCGGAGTATAGTCATGAAAAAAGCATCAGAGATAAACGAGAGCATCCCCTGGCAGGAAATGACAGTGGGCTGTGAGATATACGAGCCGGGTACCAGCCGCCTCACCAAAACCGGAGAGTGGCGTTCCCGTACACCCGAGTGGATAGAGGAGAAGTGTAAGCAGTGCGTCCTCTGCGCACCCTTTTGTCCCGATTCCAGCATCCCCGTAAAGGACGGACGCCGCGGGGATTTTGATTACGATCACTGCAAGGGCTGCGGCATTTGTATTAAGGCCTGCCCCTTTGAAGCCATCAAATGGAGGGAAGAATAATGAGTATCAGAGAGAGACTTTCGGGAAACGAAGCCATCGCAACGGCAATGCGCCAGATCAATCCCGATGTATTTGCAATGTTCCCCATAACTCCTTCCACAGAGATACCCCAGTACTATGCGCAGTACGTGGCTGACGGCAGGGTGGACACGGAGTTCATCTGCGTCGAGAGCGAGCACTCCTCTCTTTCGGCCTGCCTGGGAGCTGAGGCTGCGGGCTGCAGGGCTGTTACCGCCACCTCATCCGCGGGCCTTTCATTTATGAACGAGGTGCTTTACGTAGCCGCATCCAGCAGGCTGCCCGTGGTACTGGCAGTTGCCTGCCGTGCCCTCACCGGCCCCATAAACATAAACCACGACTATTCAGACTCCATGGCGGAGCGTGATTCCGGATTCATCCAGATCTATGCGGAAAACAACCAGGAGGTATATGACAACTACCTGATGGCCCACAGGATCGCAGAGCACCCCGACGTGCGGCTTCCCCTCATGGTCTGCGAGGACGGATTCATAACCTCCCACGCCATTGAGAATATTGAGCTGGAAGAGGATGATGCGGTAAAGAAGTTTGTGGGAGAGTATCACCCGGAAAACTATCTGTTAAAGGCCGAAAATCCTCTGGCGGTGGGCCCATACGGCGTTTCCAATTACTACATGGAAGCCCGTGTGGCACAGGCACATGCCATGATGAATGCAAAACAGGTCATCCTCGATGTGGCCGCCGATTTCGAAAAGACCTTCGGCAGGAAATACGGCCTCTTCGAAGAGTATATGATGGAGGATGCCGATATAGCCCTGGTGATCATGGGCTCCTCGGCCGGCACAGCCAAGACTGCCGTGGACTCCCTCAGGGCACAGGGCATAAAGGCCGGCCTTATAAAGGTGAGAGTCTTCAGACCCTTCCCCGCAGAAGAGATCGCAAAGTGTCTTGTCAACGCAAAAGCCGTTGCGGTAATGGACAAGAGCGAGGGCTTCTCAGGCTGCGGCGGACCTCTTTTTGCCGAAATATCCGGAGCAATGATCAACGAAGATAAGAGACCGAAGATCGTCGATGTGGTGTTCGGCCTGGGAGGCAGGGATTTCACCGTAAAGGCCGCACTTTCCGTATACGACAGACTCATTAAGATCGCGGAAGGCGGCGAGCTCGGACAGGTATATTCCCACCTGGGCGTAAGGACCTGATAATTGCGAAGTATCTTTCCATAGGAGAAAAAAATGGCATACAATCTTAAAAATGAAATGAATAAACCCGAGCGGTTCAACGCAGGCCACAGGCTCTGCGCGGGTTGCGGCGCCGGCATAGTCTGCAGGGCCATGATGAGAGCCGTCAACCCCGAGGACAAAGCGGTCATCTGCAACGCCACGGGATGTCTTGAGGTTTCATCCTTCCAGTATCCCTACACTGCCTGGGATGATTCCTATATCCACACCGCCTTTGAAAATGCCAGCGCCACGGCATCCGGCGTTGAGGCGGCTTACAGATTCATGAAGAAAAAGGGTAAGCTCGGGCAGGATCAGAATTTCAAGATCCTTGCCATCGGCGGCGACGGCGGAACCTATGACATAGGCTTCCAGTCTCTTTCCGGAGCTCTTGAGAGAGGCCATGACTTCACATATTTCTGCTACGACAACAACGCCTACATGAACACCGGTACGCAGCGTTCATCCGCGACTCCCCGTTTCGCATCGGCAACCACCACGCCGGCGGGGGTCGAGTCCGTGGGAAAAAAGCAGGTCCAGAAGGACCTCACCCAGATAGTGGTATCCCACGGATCACCCTATGTTGCCCAGACCACAATGATCGGAAACATGAAGGATTTTCACGAGAAGGCTCACAGGGCCATCTATACCGAGGGCGCTACCTTTGTAAACGTTCTGACGCCCTGTCCCCGCGGATGGCAGTACCCCGCCGAGAACCTGCTTGAGATATGCAAGGCTGCGGTGGACACCTGTATCTGGCCTCTGTACGAGGTTGTGGAGGGTGAGTATCACCTCACCTACGAGCCTAAGAAAAAACTTCCTGTGGAAGAGTTCATGTCAAAGCAGGGCAGGTTCAAGCACTGCTTTGCTCCCGGAAACGAGTGGACCATAGAGGCGGCCCAGGAATACGTTGATAAGAAGTGGGACGAGCTTCTGGAGAAGTGCAGATAGTTCAAAAAGGGGGATACCATATGGAAACCAAACTTTTCAACAACTCAAACATCCTGTCATGGCTTGAATACTTTTCAAGCAACACCGACATCGATCTTGAACATGTCAAGATCCTTGACATCACCCGTAAGAACAAAAACCTGATCCCCGCAGTGGAGGCACACCGAACGGTTCTGGTCTTCACCCTTGCGGGAAACCAGGATATCTTTTACAAAATGTGGGACGTGGGCCTTGGCGACTGCGAGATCATCTACAACGAAGGCTCAGAGCCCGTGGGAGAGATCAAACGCAACAAGGTCTCCGAGATGATCGACCGCGGCATTAACGCATCGGCGGGGATGATAGTACTTAATCCCAATGCCCGCAGCACGATCAAGTTCGGCATGGACAATAAGCTCTTTGCCAGCGGCTCCGTCAAATATGTGGGCTCCGAGATACGCTCCGTACTTCTGTCAAAGATGCAGGTGCATGAGAGCAAGAACCTTTGTGTCATCTCCGGCGAATCCATTGCCGTTGAGGCGGCCATGATGTGCTCCGAGGGTACCGTTATCGCCGTGGAGTACAGGGAGAGGGACCGTGAGACCATGGAGGAGAACGTGAACCAGTTCGGACTCCACAATGTCACTATTATCGACCACGTGGGTGAGGATACCATGGCAGGACTGCCGGTGCCGGATACCACCATGCTGGTGGCCTCGGCGAGCCTCGAGCAGGAGCTGAAATACCTGACGGGTATCAACCCGAGGATGGACTTTGTCATCTATACCCTGGACTTCAGGACAGCGGCAGAGATGAAGGATATTCTGATGAGGTATGGGATTACCGATGTCACTGTGATCCAGATCGCAGTTTCCAAGCTCACCAGCAAAAACGTGTTTGAGAACCAGCCCGCGCCGTGGATCATTTCGGCCAGGGCTTCGGAATAAGGCGTTAGTTCACAGGGCTTCAAGCAGCATAGCTGCTTGCAAGCATTGCACGATAGCTCATCAAGGCAAGCTGGCTTGCCTGAATGAGCTTTGTGCAATGTAGCCAATGCGACAAAGTCGCATTGACCCTGTGAACTAAGCCGTCAACTTATTAGTAAATCACACAAGGGGGTACATTATGAACGAAAACATCAACAAGCGCAATGCGCTCCTGGCTCAGACGGTCATCAAGGGCCTTGAGTCAAGAAACATGAGCGGTTATTTTGCCGCCACCAAAGAGGAGGCCTGTCAAAAGGCTCTGGAGCTCATCGGAGAAGGCAGCTCCGTCACAATGGGCGGATGCATGTCCGCACAGGAGATAGGCCTTGTGGACGCTCTGGAAAAGGGGAACTATGAATTCCGAGGCAGGGAAAACGTTTACGAGTCAGATGTATTCCTCTCAAGCTCCAACGCAGTGACCAACGACGGTATCCTTGTGAACATAGACGGCAATTCCAACCGTGTGTCTGCAATTGCACACGGCCCTAAAAAGGTGGTTATGATCGTTGGCATGAACAAGGTTGCGGGAGATCTTGACGCAGCACTTAAGAGGGCAAGGAACGTTGCGGCTCCCATCAATGCCCAGCGTTTTGATCTTTCCACTCCCTGTGCAAAGACAGGTGCATGTATGGACTGCAAGTCTCCGGACACCATATGCTGTCAGTTCCTTATCACCAGGTATTCAAGGCACGCGGATCGTATCCACGTGATCCTGGTAGATGATAATCTGGGATTCTA
>JAFYEL010000112.1 GCA_017544285.1 Lachnospiraceae bacterium
CATAAGGCTGAAGGTTGTTGTGGATCATCTGACCAGAACCTTTTATTACAGTCCTGTGACCATATGTCCTGCCGGGCTTGAATCTGACTGGATATGCGCAGGTACCCTTAACAACTGCGTATACCTCTGCGATGAAGGTGTGCCCGATGATCCGAAACGTCATACCGGTACCCTTGTGGGCATCTATGCGTTAAGTGGGGCAAGCAGCGGAAGAACCCCTGCGGATTTTGATTATTTTGAGTATATGAACCTATGAAAAAGCTCAGTATCGGCATCTTCGCTCACGTGGATGCAGGCAAAACCACATTGACCGAAAGTTTTGTGGGAGAGACGAAGACACCGGTTCTTGTTAGCAGGCTTATTGATGGTGTTGACTGAGGAATTATACTTTGTTAGTCTGTTGGAAAGAGACGGATTGGTACGCAATGGAAAAGATCATTAACAGAGACATACGATTTTGGCCTGTATTCATAGGTGCAACAACCGGCGTTGTGCTGGAAGTGGTTGCCACACTTGTTGATGAAATTATAGTCGGGAATCTTTTTACAGATGCGGCATTTGCCGCAGTCAATCTTATAGAACCGTACACGGTTTTTGAAGTGTTTATTGCTTATCTTGTGACTGTTGCGGGGGCGGCCCTTATCGTAAGGGCCCACGGAGCCGGTGACCATGAAAAAATGAGCGAACTGTTCAGTCAGACCATGATAGTATGCGGAGCATGTGGTATGGCGCTGACCCTGATATATGTACTGTTTACGCCTCAGTTGGTGCGTTTTGTGGCGGACAATCCCGCTGTCTATAATGATGCGTACGACTATTTTAAGGTCATGCGGTTTTATCCCCTTATAGACGTGTTTGATACCTTCATGTTTGCCTATGTACTCTACCGGAACGGATTTATTCACTTTTACACTGCCATTATTTCCAGAATCTCGGTCAATGCTCTGCTATCATGGTATCTGGGATCCCGGATGGGGCTTATGGGTATCGGTCTGGCGTCGATCCTGTCACTGGTGGTGGCTTTGACGATAAAGCTTACATTCCTGTTTTCGTCAAAGCATTCTCTGAGATTCAGGTGGTATTTCAATCCCCGGGAGGTGCTGGAGGTGATCGTTCTGGGCTTCCCTGAGAGCAGTATCTCCGCATTCTTCGTGATAATGGAGATGGCTATAAACGGCTTCACTCTCAAACGTTACGGTGTAGACGGTGTGGCTGCCGTGGCGGTGGTGATAAATATATTCGAGTTTATGATATACATAAGCGAGGGTATCAGCGAATATGAGATAGTGGCTGTAAACGACAGCATAGGAAAAGAGAGCAGCAGCAGTATGGATCGTGCCGTAAAGACCACAAAGAAAGCGGTGTTCATAGAAGGCGCGGTATTCCTCTGTCTTGTTTTCTTTATGGCATCCGCTATCCCGGAGGCTTTCGATGTGGACAGTGAAGAAACCGCCCGTCTTGCCGCCGTGATGCTAAGGATACTTGCTCCCACAGCTGTATTTGTATGTCTGTCCCGGGCTACGGCTATGTTCTATCTGTATACCGGGCGGGTATCCAGGACTATTATCATATTCTGTATGGCAATAGCAGTTATGCCGGTATTGTTCGGAGTGGTTTTCGGACAGATCGCGGTGGAGGGAGTGGCAGCCGGCCTGGCCTTTGGACCGGCCATGACTGTTGGCCTGATGTGCGTTTTTGTCCGATTTGTCAAAAAAGAAAAGCTGTTTGACTATTCGATACTTAAGCTTAACGGATAAGGAAAAAGGGTATGAAAAAGCGTTTAAAGGGAATGTTAAAAGCCGTTGTTCAGATTCTGATCGTTTCTTTGATCACTATTACCATGGATTATCTCATTGTCGGGCTGACCCATGATGATTCCATCTGGCTGGGAGAATCCATCGAGGCTGTAGCATCCATATTATTCGGCCCCATAGTGGGGGGCGTTGCCACCTTCATCAGCTGTTTAGTGACGGATTACCTGACATATCACAGTTTTGACTACAGCGTTGTGGCTATTTTTGAAGCTTCGGCAATGGCTCTTATCGGGGTGATATACCGGCGCCTGAATCACGACGAGGATGAGTTCGGCGTCCGTGAGGTGGTGGTTTTTAACTTCGTACAAATTCTGGTAAACACCGCCGTAATATATCTGTCAACGCCTCCGGCTGCCGTAATGTTCTTCGGGTTTATCGTAGAGGAATGGTCAAGGGAGGACTTGGTGGATGAAATAGTCAGCCTGGGAAATGACGCCTTTTCGGCCTGTGTCTCGGTGGCGTTGATAGGTACGGTCCTCTTGTATGTAAGTATATCCATAAGGAAAAAGCTGAAGGAATACGGCGACATCCGCGCTGCGGTTAATTCCATCATAAAGCCTACTTTCATCAACAGGGAATACAGGATCCGTGCATTTGAATATACCATCGGGCTTTTCTTTGCCATTGCCCTTACCATGGTGGACGGAGTGGTTTCCGGTCATGTCCTGGGGCCGGATGCGCTTGCGGCGACTTCCCTTGTGTTTCCGCTGATCGCCCTTAGCACCTTTCTTTCCAATTTCCTTACCTCAGGATGTTCAAACCTTTGTGCCATTGCCAAGGGAGAGGGTGATTATGAAAAAGCGAAAAAGCTCTTTTCACTGGGCTTTATTGCGACGGTCGCCATAGGTGTTGCACAGAGTGTTCTGTTTTACTTTATGCGGGATCTTTACTTTGGATACTTTGCGGCCGCACCGGAGATAGAAGCATTTGCCGTAGAGTATTACAGGTATTATATCTTAGTGCCTCCGTTTATGGCGTTGGCCACATTTCTTGATGAGGTGGTTTCCTCCGATGGAGACGACGGCCTTTCATATGCCGGATATCTTTTATCCTTTGGTGTAAATGTGGGTGCGTCCATTGTTCTGGCAAAGTCCAGAGGAATGGGTGGATTGGCTCTTGCCACCTTTATCAGTTATATCAGTTATCTCATAGTTGTCTGCTTACATTTCCTGAAAAAAAGCAATACCTATGGGTTCAGGTTATACTTTTCATTCCGGGACCTTTTCAGATTTGCGGTGCGTTCGCTTAAAACCAATACCCGGGGATTGTGCCTCTCGGTGGTGTCTGCCGCATTTACAAAAGCGATCCTTCTGTTCTGGGGAAGTGATCACCTTATTGCAAACACGGTGCTCTGTGCCATGCTGGAAATATACGAGATGATCAACGGACCCTCCGAGGCGGCAGAGTATCTGTGTGCCACTTATTATGGTGAAAAGAATGGCGAAGGGGTAAAGATACTTTTTAAGGAGGCTCTGATGGCCTGCCTTTTCGGTGGCATCCTGTTGGCTCTCATTCTGCTTTTGCGGCCGGATCTGGTGCTGCTGCTCTATGGGATTGAGGATTCACCCCTCAGAGCCGATCTTATCAAGTGCATCCGTTTTTGCTCGGTAGGGCTGGTAGCCGCTGCGTTGGGAGGTTTATTGAGCGATTATTACGGCAACACGGGAAAGCCCCTGTGGTCATGTATGATGGTGATCTTTCGGACAGCCCTCTTCCCCATCTTATTCTGTGTGACCTTCTGTCTGGAAGGTTTTGCTGTGGGAATGGGAAAGGGAATGCTTTTGTCCCAGATAGCCGCGGTGGGCATCTTCTACGGCTTTGTCCTTATCGTTAAAGGAAGTGAGAGTATTCCCTATATGCTGGATGATCCGGATTTTGAAAAAGTACATATGAAATCCTTTGATTATACGCCGGAGGAATATGAACGGGTCATGGATTGGATCGGGGATCATCTGAAAGATATGGGAATGCAGGACAATGTGATAGAGGAAATAAAGGACCTTTTTCTTTCGTTGTGCAGGAAAACGGAGGAGAAGGCCGGAGAGAAAAAAGTTCAGGGCGAATGCGTCATCAGGTTAGTGGATGAGCCGGAGATACTGATCAAGGATAACGGGACGCTGTTTGCGCCCGATATCGAAGATGAGCGCCTGGACTATAATGTACTGATGTCGCGCAACAGTAACAGGATCCGTATCGGAAGAATGATGCCGTAGTTAGAAATATATAACTTGAATTAGTTGAAACTTCAGAGTATAATCTTTCCGAAGTAAACTGCTAACAGCAGTTGATTTGGAATTCGGTTTGGATATCAGAGAGGAGAGACTATGAAAAAAAGCTATAAGATAGACGTGGATTGCGCAGCCTGCGCAGCAAAGATGGAGGATGCCGCAAACAAGACTCCCGGAGTGAAGGAGGCCGTGGTCAACTTCATGGCCCTTAAGATGAAGGTTGAATTTGAGGACGGTGCGGATGTGGCCCAGGTAATGGGACAGGTCCGGGAGAACTGCAAAAAGGTTGAATCGGACTGCGAGGTATTCCTGTAAATGGGCGACCTTTCGGATAAACAGAAAAAGACTCTGTTAAGGATCGTATGTTCTATAGTGATGACAGCGGTCCTGGCGCTCTCTCATCTGACGGGGGCGCTTCTTTTCGTGCTGTATATGTGCGACTACCTGCTGATCGGCTATGATATTCTCATCAAGGCCTTTAAGGGTATAAAAAACCGTCAGCCTCTGGATGAATGTCTGCTCATGAGCATCGCCACCATCGGAGCCATAGCCCTTGCACTTTACGAGAGGAGCGGGGATTACCTGGAAGCCGTGGCGGTAATGCTGTTCTACCAGATCGGAGAGTGGTTCCAGGGCTATGCGGTGGGAAAGAGCCGCAGGCACATAGGGGAGCTGATGGATATAGCCCCCGATCGCGCAAACATCGAGACCGAGGGCGGAGTTCTTGAGCAGGTGGATCCCGATGATGTTGAGATCGGTACCCTGATAGTGGTCCAGCCCGGCGAAAGGATACCCATAGACGGCGTGATCAGGGAGGGTGAGTCCAGCCTTGACACCTCTTCCCTGACGGGAGAGTCCATGCCCCGAGATGTTAAGCCCGGCGACGAGGTTGCCAGCGGCTGCATTAATCAGAGCGGCATGCTTAGGATAGAGACCACAAAGGAATTCTGCGAATCCACGGCCTCGAAGGTGATGGAACTCATCGAGGACGCGGGCATGAGAAAGTCAAAGTCCGAACAGTTCATCACCAGATTCGCCAGGGTATACACTCCGGCGGTGGTGATCTCAGCCCTTGCACTGGCTGTCTTGCCGCCGGTGGTGCTTTTGCTCACCGGAAACGAGCCCGGATGGGGAACCTGGATATACAGGGCGCTGACCTTCCTTGTAATAAGCTGCCCCTGCGCACTGGTGGTAAGCATCCCCCTTTCCTTTTTCGCAGGAATAGGAGGCGCATCCAGACAGGGCGTGCTGGTGAAGGGTTCCAACTACCTGGAGCTTTTGGCAAAGACCTCCACCATAGTTTTTGACAAGACCGGTACCCTTACAAAGGGAGCTTTTGAGGTGAAGGCCATCCATCCCGATGTGATAGAACCTCATCAGCTGCTGCACCTCGCCTCTCATGTTGAGAGGTACTCAAACCATCCCATAGCAAATTCCGTCCGCCTTGCCTATCCGGATGAGGCGGATGAGTGTGTGATAGAAAACGTGGAAGAGATACCCGGCCACGGTATCAGGGCCGGCGTGAACGGTGACGACATTGCAGTGGGCAATGCCAGGCTTATGGACAAAATGGGGGCCGAGGTCCACGAGTGCGAGCTCTGCACCGGATCCGGCACAAGCCTTCATGTGACCATAAACAATAAATACGCGGGCCATATAGTGATAGCCGACGCAATGAAGCCTCACAGCAAACAGGCCATGGCCGAGCTTAAGAAATGCGGCGTATCAAAGCTGGTGATGCTCACGGGAGATTCCGAAAAGGTGGCCCGGGAGGTTGCCTTAGAGCTTGGCATAGACGAGGTGTATGCAAATCTGCTGCCCCAGGATAAGGTGGCAAGGGTGGAAGAGCTCCTTGCATCGAAGCGCTCCGGAGAGAATCTTGCCTTCGTGGGTGACGGCATAAACGACGCCCCGGTGCTTGCGCGCTCCGATGTAGGTATTGCCATGGGAGCCATGGGTT
Source organism: Lachnospiraceae bacterium (assembly GCA_017544285.1). GTDB lineage: Bacteria > Bacillota > Clostridia > Lachnospirales > Lachnospiraceae > UBA1753. The sequence continues at coordinate 6,003 of JAFYEL010000112.1, forward strand.
CCGATGCGGCCATAGAAGCGGCGGATATTGTGCTGATGGACGACGATCCCCTTAAGATAGCCACGGCCATCAGGATATCTTCCAAGTGTCTGAGGATAGTAAGGGAAAATATATGGTTCGCTATCGGAGTGAAGCTGATCTGCCTTCTGCTGGGTGCCTTTGGCATAGCCAATATGTGGGCCGCTATCTTCGCCGACGTGGGAGTGATGGTGCTGGCGGTGCTCAACGCCATAAGATGTATGTTTATTAAAGGTGTAAAGGCTGAGGATGACAGGAGTTAAAAAATCTCTTACAACTCATGTAGCCATGATCTTCACCATTCTGCTGGTGGTGATCTTTATTTTTCTGGTTATCGTAAACGGCACATTTCTGAGACGGTACTTTCAGGACCGGAAGGAAAAGGACATCGTGGAGTGCTATGTGCGCATGAACCGACTCTTTTCCGGTGAGGGTATCGACGTATCCTCCGATGAATTCGACGCGGAATTTTCCCGCATAGCGACGGGAAAGGACATGTCCGTCATCGTGGTGGATTCTTCCTTCCATGTCACAAAGGCCTCCGGCGACGACGACGAGAGAGTGCTGAGGCGTATGATGTCCTATGTGTTAAAGGACGATCCCAACTATCTTTTCAACATGTCCGAGGACGGAGAAAAGCCCTTCGAAAGACCCGATGACGTGATAATCGAAACCGGGAGCAATTATGAGATCCGTATGTCCACGGATCCTCGTATCGACGACCAGTTCCTGGAGCTGGTGGGCACCCTGGAGGGAGGATATATCATAATGATCCGCTCCGCGGCCCTGGGTATCAGGAACAACGTCAGCGTTTCCACCCGATTCCTTATTTATATGGCTCTGATCACGGTGATCTTCGGAGCCGTGCTCATAAATATCGTCACAAAGAGGATCACGAAGCCCATACTGGAGCTGGCGGATCTTTCCGATAAAATGACGAACCTGGATTTTGAGGCCAAGTACAAGGGGAACGATCCCAGCGAGATCGGCCTTCTCGGCGACAGGATGAACCGCATGAGCGAGACCATAGAGCACACTATCGCGGAGCTGAAGACGGCAAACAACGAGCTGAAGAACGATCTGGAAAAGCGTGAGCACCTGGATGAGATGCGCTCCGACTTTATCTCAAACGTTTCCCATGAACTGAAAACTCCCCTGGCTCTGATCCAGGGCTATGCCGAGGGCCTCAAGGATGAGGTCAACGAGGATCCCGAGAGCAGGGATTATTACTGCGACGTTATCATTGACGAGGCCGGCAGGATGAACCGCATGGTAAAGAACCTCCTTACCCTGAACCAGCTGGAGTTCGGCAAGGACGTGGTTGATATGGAGTGCTTTGACCTGGCGGAGCTGGTGAAAAACTATGTGGCCTCGGCAAAGATACTCATAGAGCAGTCCGGGGTTGAAGTGTCCATAGAGGGAGAGGAGAGACTCTTTGTTTGGGGTGACGAATATCGGATCGAAGAGGTTGTCATCAATTATTTCACCAACGCCATACACTATGCCGCCGGAGAAAAGAAGGTGGTCATAACCCTTGAGAAGAAGGGAGAAAACGCCAGGTTCAGTATCTTCAATACCGGGGATCCCATACCCGAGGACGTGATGGAGCAGATCTGGGATAAGTTTTACAAGGCGGACAAGGCAAGGAGCCGTGAGTACGGCGGCAGCGGTGTGGGGCTTTCCATAGTGAAGGCCATAATGGAGCTGCATCACATGCCATACGGCGCCTGCAATGCCGAAGGCGGGGTATGCTTCTGGTTTGAACTTGAATATAAAAACAGTTTTGTGTAAAATATAAGTTAACGCAAAACTCAGACCGGAGTACTTATATGAAAAAACAGATTATATTCTACGCAGCGGTCCTGGCTTCCTCTTTTCTGCTTTCCGGATGCAGCGAGGTGGCGGGGGATTTTACCCTCACACAGGATGAGGAGCAAAAGGTAGTGGGCTACTGCGCGGATGTTCTTCTTAAATACGACAAGAACCATCAGTCAGATGTGGTTGACACCACTCTTGCCAGAGAGCTTGAGGCCAGAGTGGATGTTATCAAGGAGCTGCACAGACAGCAGATGGAGCAGGAGGGCACCACGGAGAGCGAAAGGTCCGACAGCGGCGGCAAGAGCAGCTCCGGCGGAGAAAATTCCGAGCTGTACGCTGCCAAGGGCGAGCAGAATCTTGCGGCGGCTCTGGGACAGGAGGGCTTTGAAGTCACCTACAAAAACTACGAGGTGTGCACAGGCTATCCCCACGACGGCTCCGCCGGCGATTATTTCACACTGGAGGCAACTCCCGGAAAGCAGCTGATAGTTTTCCATTTTGACATAACCAACACCACGGGAGAGGACAGGGAGTGCAATTTCATGACCTCCGGAGTTTTCTACCGCATGATAGTGAACGGCTCCGAGCGAAAAAATGCCCTGACCACACTTTTGCTCAATGATATGTCCACCCTGGATGAAGTCATCGGAGCCGGTCAGACCGTCGACGGCGTTGTGGTGCTTGAGACCGATAAGAACTACGAAAAGATCATTTCTTCCCTCACACTTCTTGCTAAGTACGGTACCGAAGAGTCGGTGATCCCTCTTATGAAGAGTGATGTGGCCGTTCCTGCGCCCGAGAGCACGGGAGAGGATGTGGGTGAAGAGGCCGGCGAAGAGGCCGGTGAAGCTGAGACCGAAGCTGAAGAGTCCGAAGGCGGCGAAGCCGGCGAGGGCGGTGAGACCGAAGAGGGCGAGAATCCCCAAGAGGGCGAGAATCCCCAAGAGGGCGAAGAAGGTGAAGGCGATGATGGTCCCGCATAATTCCAAAAGATTTCTATTTATCATCAAACTGGTTGCGCTGTGTCTTATGGTGCAGCCTCTTTGTGTTCTTGGCGCGGTTGTGGAGGAGAGCCCTCAGGGATGGGCAGCCGTGACCGTGAGCGAGGACGGCACCGTAAGTATCAACGGCAGCTTTACCGTGAGCCAGGGTGACTGCGCTCACGATAATACCCGGGTATACAGATACGGCCACGAGGATCCCGACTGTGAAAACCCGGGAGGCTACCACAGGGTCACCTACTGCGAGGACTGCGGCGGTATAATCAGCAATATCTGGGCTCCGGAGCCGCCTACCGGCCATCAGCATGTTTCCGAGAGATTTGAAAATGAGAATGCCGGAAGCTGCACTGAGCCTCATTCCTATGACAGGGTGGAGTACTGCAAGGACTGCGGCAAGGAACTCAGCCGTGAGCATATTTCCGAAGATATTCCCGGGCACAAAGGCGGAACAGCCACCTGCATAAGCCCCTCCATGTGTTCTGTTTGCGGAAAGCCTTACGGTGAAAAGGATCCGAATAATCATCCCGGGACAAAGCTGACGGGAGCCATACCGGCGACGGATAATGCCGAGGGCTATACCGGAGATGTGATCTGTCCTGACTGCAAGGCGGTTATCATAAAGGGCGTTCCCATACCCGTTGCGCCGAAAAATACCGAGATCCAGGTGGTTTTGGGCCGTGATGCATCCGAGGGGGATGTCAGTGCAAATATCATTGTCAGCCGTCTGAGTGAAACAAAGGGAGCTTATTTTGACATAAGCCTGCTCAATGATGTTGAAAAGAAGCTTTCTCTCCTTGATGTGAGGAGCGAATATGTGTCGGTGGCCGCTACCAGAAAGCAAGTCCGCTTCCGGGTGACAGCCAGGACCTCCTCTATTGTTAAGGGCAAGCGCCTGTATCTTTACGGTATAGATCCCGAAAACGGCGGGTATGTTGCCATAAAGGGAGCAAAGTATAAGGTTGGAAAGAACGGGGTGACCATTCCCGGAAAGTATAAGTTCGCGGAGTACTATCTGGCGGACGACAGAGATGCAAAGGCGATAAACGATCAGATACTGTCGGGGCTTTACTTTGACGATCAGGTCATAAAGCTCAGCGTCGGGGACGGAGTTATTCTCGATCTTGATAAAGGAGCCGGACAGAGGAGTATTTCAAAGATAAAGTATTCCTCGTCGGACTCAAAAAAGGTGAAGGCCGGGAAGGGGGCAGCGCCCACCAATGTGATCATCACCAGAAAAAGGCCCGGAAGGTGCACCGTGAGTGCGGTGGTAACCCTTAAGAACGGTTTCAAAAAACGTATAAGTATTATAGTAGATGACGATCAGTGAATGCTGATCGGGAATGAGATTTAGAATGGCAAAATTGACAAAAATTTTATAAGGAGGGATGATATGGCAATATTACGAAGAAGTAGAGGGATTGCAATATGCCTGACATTAGTGCTTGCCTTGACCATGCTTTTCCCGGTAGGAGTTTTTGGAGGAACCGAGAATATAACGGTTTCATTTGAATCATACGGTGGTAATGCGGTCGAAAATGTAACACTTAAAGCAGGGGATCCCATCGGCGATAAGCTCCCCAAAGCAGAGGATATGAAAAGGGCAGGCTATGATTTTACGGGCTGGTACAGGGAGTATGTGCCGGTAGACTTTGTCGCAATCTTTAACGACGGAGGCTCACATCATCATGCCATGTTCAGAATGTCTCCCTCGTATGACGTGTCCCATTATCCCAATTATTTTGAAGAGTATCCCCATATCTTTTATGATGTCGTGTTCAAAGGATTGGAGGAAAATGAGCTTGCCATACAGTTTGCAGACGTAAACGATCGTCGTTTCACCAATTTAAATGACAACTATGTAAAACTTGACATTTCCGGAAATCGCGCCTCAGGTTATGTCCATTATGACAGTTATTCGATGGAGAATGGCGTTTATGATTTCGTAGATATTAATTTTGACAAGCATCTTGATGGCCTGAGTGACACAAATCAAATGGGTATCACCGCTTATGTAAAGGATTTCAAGTGCTTTAAGGGTACGGATTACGAGCCCATCACCGCGGATACCGTATTTTACGAGGATACCAAGATCTACGCAGCATGGGCTCAGAGGGAACCGGAAACCTACACCGTCACCTTTGATACCGGCGGCATAAAGGATATAGAGCCCCAGAAGGTGGAAGAGGGAAAGACGGCAAAGAATCCCGGCAGCCTCAGCAAAGAGGGCTATGATTTTGCGGGCTGGTTCCTGGGAGATAAACGCTACGATTTCTCTGCTCCCGTGTTTGGGGATATCACCCTTACGCCTCAGTTTACCGAGAAAAAGCAGATCATCGACAAGGTTCCCTTCGTTGATGCCACTACCGACAATTACGCAAATTCAAATAGCGACAACCTCGCTCCCGTAGTTACCGGCTCAAAGCCGAAGATCACCAAGCTGGGTCTTTCCTTTGATAAGGTAAAGGATTCCGATGTTTCGCCCACAGGCCTTAAGATGACGGTGATAAAGGGAACGAAGTTTACCCTTCAGGGAAAACTTAAGGACAAGGACAGCTTTAAGGCTGACGGCGTGAAGGTTAAAGTTAATAAGAAGAAGCTCACTGCAACCATCACCTGTAAGAAGAGCGGAGAAGCCTCCTTCACCATGGAAGACGGCAATACCTATAAGGTGAAGTTTACCGTCGAGACCCCTAAGGCTGTGAGGGACTATAAAAAGATCGATCCCAACGGAAAGCCTCTCGTACTGGATGCAAAGAAGCTCTTCGGTACAAATATCGACGCCGGAACTCTTTCCCTTGTAAAGTATAGGGGCAGCCAGGCGACACTTTCCGAGAATGCGGTGACCATAGTTCCCGCCCAGAAGGATAAGATCAAGTTGACCTATAAGTACCTCAACAAGACCTACAAGTATATTGTAAAGGTTAACAAGCCCTCTACAAAGGCTAAATAACCTATATTATCCTTGGTTTTAAGAGATGCTCCTGCCGGTGTTTATAAGGCGTCGGCAGGGGTATTTTTTTACCTCAAAAAAACTTTTTAAAATTTTTTTAAAAAAGTTGTTGACTTTAGTTTTTCTTTTTGATATAGTTTACAAGTCGCCCGCGAGAGCGACATGAACCTTGACAAATGAACAGCAATGCAACCTCGAAAGTTCAACGAGCTTTTGAGCAGAGCGCATACGAAAGGACGACGCGATGAATGCTTGCATTCATAAGCGGAGGAAATTTCGGATGCATTCGGCGAATGCCGATGACGAAATAGATGCGAAGCATCTATGAGTTCTGCGAAAAAGCGAAAGAAGCTTTTTGAGCAGAGCGCATAGAATATGAGTTCTGCGAAAAAGCGAAAATTTGATTTTCAAGAAGTACATTCCAAGTAATGCAAACGGATAGTTAATAGCTAGATGTTTATTACTGAGAAAAGGACTTCAAACCAAGTAAATAAGGACGCAAGTCTTTATGATATTTAATACGAGA
>JAFYEL010000113.1 GCA_017544285.1 Lachnospiraceae bacterium
ACGGAAAATGTCAGGTCATCAAGTGTGTCCAGAACAGTTCCGTCCATATCAAATATCACTGTATCAATATTGTTCATTTTCAAATCCCCACTCCACTCTCCTTACACCGCAGATGCTGTAGCTCTCGGAATAATACCTGACCTCGATGCAGGTATCCTCCGTGACGGGCGCCATTGTAACCGCCTCTGTGTCTGAGGCATACTGTAAAAGAAATGAATCCTTATTACCTTCCCCCAGGAGCATAAAACGGAAATTATACAAAAAAACGGGTATCCCGAAAATCAGAACAAAGACAATAAAAATAATTGTCCTGTTCCTATCCGGTGATACACCGTTTTTATATAACCATAAAAGTATGGCAGCGGCCATTCCCGTAAGTGTTACCATCCGATTATAGCACATATTGGGCCAAAACAGCTTTTTTCTCTATCCCCATTCGAAGGTTGCCCATCTGTCGTTCATTTTGGGCAGAAAAAAAGCAAAGAGCCATCCCCTGACGCTGTATTTCTTCATTTCCTCATTGAAGCTGTGCTCGTCTATGAACCTGATACCGTCAGTGAGTGCGGCTATCTCCTTCCCCGAATCCGTTCCGGACATGAAGTGTGCCTTGGTATTCTTTACGGTATCGTGGTATTTCTCATTCTTAGCCATGAGCTTGTTATTCTGCTCGGCTATGAGAGTTCCTCCACCGGGAAAGCCCCTCTTTAACACCTCAAGGAATTCCCTGATCTGGTCCAGGGTCAGGTACATGAAAAGCCCCTCCGCAATAAACACGGGCTTTGCACTCCTGCCATCCAGCACCTTGTTAACCTCGGCACACCAGGAATCCTTTAAGGCGTCTCCCGCTATCTCATAGACCCTCTCCCGCTTTTCAAAGGCCTTTTGACGGGCCGCCATTGCATCGGGAAGGTCCACGTCAAACCAGAGTATCCTGCCGTTGTCCACGCGGGAAAACCTGTCGTCAAAGCCGGCTCCTATATTTACTATGACGGATTCCGGCTCCTTTTCTATTATCCTTTTGAGCTGACGGTCCAGCATGATGGTGCGGGCCACAACTCCCTCGTGTGACATGAAGGCGTCATAGGGCTTTGTGTCGATATTCAGGTGCTTTATTATCTCAACCGCCTTCTCATCCCTTATCCTGGGATTGGGCCTCAGGGTTTCATTTGCCTTTACCGCCAGGGGGATAAGTGCCGTTGTCTGAACGTCTCCCAATTTCAGTTCCATTATGCTCTCTCCTTTTTCAACAGCCTTGTAGTGCTTTTAAGTCCTATGATCACCGTTGATGCGTTATGAAGAAGTGCGGACGCCGAGGGCGAAAGAAGTCCCGTAAGACCGAAGAGGATAAGAGCGGTATTAAAGCCCACAATGGTCCTGTAATTAAACCTTATCCTGTCCATAAGTGCATCGCTCAGTCCCTTAAGGATGATGATGGAATCCAGGTCATCCGAACCTATCGTGATATCCGCGATCTGCCGTGCGATCTCGGCTCCCTCGCTTACGGCAATACCTGCATCCGAAGCGGAAAGGGCAGGAGAATCATTTATCCCGTCCCCTATCATGATCACCTTGCAGCCTGCCTTTTTGCAATCTTCCACAAAGGCGGATTTATCCTCCGGAAGCACCTCTGCATGGTATTCATCCACTCCCACCACGCGAGCGATCCTTGCGGCAGTCTTCTTGCTGTCCCCTGTCATCATTACGATCTTTTGAAGGCCGGCAGCGTGCAGCTGTCCCATTGTAGCCACGGCATCCTCCCTTATGGGATCCTCTATCAGGATAACCGCTGCAAGCCTGCCGTTCTTCGCATAGTAAAGATGTGAATATTCTTCCGGCAGATTTCTGAACTCTTCGGTATCCGGTACGGCCACGCCCTCATCTTCAAACACAAAGTGGTAACTGCCGATGAGTGCCCGGTTTCCGTCGATGGAAGATGATATTCCGTGCGCCACGATATAATCGACTTTGGTGTGGAATTCGTCGTGATCAAGGCCCTTATCCTCGGCGGCCTTAACCACCGCATTTGCTATGGAATGGGGAAAATGTTCTTCAAGGCAGGCCGCCTCCCGAAGGAGTTCATCCCTGTCCTCACCGTTGAAAGATACGATATCCCAGACAACCGGCCGGGCCTTCGTGATGGTACCCGTCTTGTCAAAAACTACGACATCCGCTTCCGAAACAGCCTCCAGGAATCTTCCTCCCTTTACGGTTATGCCGTATTCCCCGGCCTCTCTGATGGCAGAAAGAACCGACAGCGGCATTGCAAGCTTTAAGGCGCAGGAATAGTCCACCATAAGCACCGAAATGGCTTTGGTCAGGCTCCTGCCAAGGATATATGTCAAAGCCGCTCCCGCAAAGGTGTAGGGAACAAGTCCGTCCGCCAGGCTTTCCGCCTTGCTCTCAAGTCCGGACTTAAGCTTTTCCGATTCCTCTATCATGCGGACTATCTTGTCAAAACGTCCGCTTCCGCTAACCGCCGTGACGCGGATAGTGATCTCGCCTTCTTCCACGACCGTTCCGGCAAAGACGCTTCCGCCCTCTTCCTTTTTGACGGGGATCGCTTCGCCGGTCATGGAAGCCTGGTTCACCATAGCTTCTCCCGATGTCACTATGCCGTCAAAGGGAATGATGTTGCCCATTCTGACGATCACGCAGTCTCCGACCTTGATATCATCGGATGAAGTCAGAACCTCCGTTCCGCCCGTTACCTTCCAGACCTTTTTGATGTTCAGCGACATCTGTCTCGCGAGGTCGTCCAGGCACTGCTTGTGTGTCCACTCCTCCAGATCGTCGCCGATATCAAGCAGGAACATCACCGAAGATGCCGTTGAATGGTCTTTTGACAGAACCGAAGCTCCGATAGCCACCGCATCCAGAAGTTCAACCTTAAGTTTCTTTTCCGGGACGGTGCGAAGCCCGCGCCACAGATACCTGATTGCCTTTGCGCATGTCAGGATATCCCTGAGGTGAGACGGAAGGAATATCCGCTTTCCCAGATGCCAGGCTATATTCATCACGATCTTCTCGTGATACTTTGCGTTGAGTTCCCTTGAAGAGGACTCGAAATAGCTGTCGGATACCTCAACCTTTTCGGGAGAGTATCTGCGGATCAGCTCAAGTATCTCCTCCCGCAGGCAGGAGTAATATATCGCAGCATCCGCCGTTCTTTCGTATACCACGGCCTTCTCCACCCCCGGGGATTCCTGGAGGTAGTACTGCAGCGTATCGGCTTCTCTGAAAGAAAACCTCTTTCTGTCAAAGTGGACACGCATCCTGCCGGGTATTTCATGTCTGATAACCGCTCTCATAATCTACGCCGTCTCGGTCGTTCCCGTTTCAGCCTGTGCCTCTTCCTCATCTACAAATATCTCGGTCTCGGCCTGCGCGGCTTCCCTGTCCTCGTTTATCTTTTTTGCCTCTTCGTATATGTCGCTGCAGTTCTCCTGTATCACGGTGGCTCTGTCAACCACCGCATCCTTTGCCCTGAGTACGGCCGCCGTGCAGTGTGTATATACCTTCTTTGCATCCCTGCTGGACAGTATGCTTACTCCTGCCGTTCCAAGCAGTACGCCTCCTGCGAATAATCCTATCTTACCCCAGCTCATGTTTTCTACCTCCCTTTTTATCGTGTATGCAGATCAGATAACTCCGCCTGCCAGTTCCAACTTGTCGGCTTCCTTATACTTCTTGAAGAACAGCATATAGATCATTCCCGCAAGCGCTGCCAGTGCAAGTATAAGTCCGATCACATTCGTATTTCCCGTAAGCGCCCAGCCGAACTGGGTGATCTTGAAGGCTACCTCATAGGCAAATCCGCACTGGTAACCGATGGCGAACCATGTCCACTTTGCGTTGTTCATCTCGCGCTTGATGGCGCCGATGGCTGCGAAGCAGGGGGCGCAAAGGAGGTTAAATACCAGGAATGAAAAGCCTGTGATCTTGGTGAATGACATGGAAAGTGCCTGCCATGCGGTCATATCTCCGCCCCCGTAAAGAATGCCCATGGTTCCCACGATGTTTTCCTTGGCCACAAGGCCCGTGATAGATGCAACGGCCGCCTGCCAGTTGCCCCATCCCAAAGGAGTGAATATCCATGCGATGCAGTTTCCGATCCTGGCCAGGATGGATAATTCAAGCTCATCCTCTGCCAGCATGCGGAAGCCGTCCTCGGCAAAACCGAAGAAGGATGTAAACCATACCACGATGGTTGAAAGCAGGATGATGGTTCCCGCCTTCTTGATGAAGGACCAGCCGCGCTCCCACATGGACCTGAGTACATTTCCGAGAGTGGGCATATGATATGCGGGAAGCTCCATTACGAAGGGAGCGGGATCACCCGCAAACATCTTTGTCTTCTTAAGCATGATACCGGAGACTACTATGGCAGCCATTCCGATGAAATATGCGGAAGTGGATACCCATGCGGATCCTCCGAAGATCGCACCTGCTATCATGGCGATAAAGGGAACCTTTGCGCCGCAGGGGATAAAGGTTGTGGTCATTATGGTCATGCGCCTGTCGCGCTCGTTTTCTATGGTACGGCTGGCCATGACTCCGGGCACGCCGCAGCCCACGCCTATGAGCATGGGGATAAAAGACTTTCCGGAAAGACCGAACTTTCTGAACACCCTGTCAAGAACGAAGGCGATACGCGCCATGTAGCCGCAAGCCTCCAGGAAGGCCAGCATCAAAAAGAGCACCAGCATCTGGGGAACAAATCCCAATACGGCTCCCACGCCGGCAACAATACCGTCAAGGATCAGACCCTTAAGCCACTCGGACACGCCGGCCGAGTCAAGTGCGCCTTCAACCACGGCGGGAACTCCGGGAACCCAGGTTCCGTATTCGGCGGGATCGGGCTCTTCTCCGATCTCATCCAGAGTCTGTCTTGCAGCCTCATAATCCTCAAGGCTTGCGGTCTCCTCGCTTACCTCAAGAGTTTCTTCATCCTCCACTTTGTAGGTGTAATCACCGGTGGGCTCGGTTCCGTTTTCCTCAACATAGGCGTCGTATCCGTCCACAATGGCAGAAGCATCAGCATAGCTTTCCGCTAACTCGCCGTATCCTCCGTCCATTCCGAAAAGATGGAAGCCGTCACCGAACAGTCCGTCATTGGCCCAGTCCGTAGCAGGTGCGCCAACTCCCACCATGGCGATCCAGTAAACCAGGAACATAACAAGGGCAAAGATGGGAAGTCCCAGCCACCTGTTTGTCACGATCCGGTCTATCTTGTCGGAGACGCTCATGGCTCCGGCGTTCTTCTTTTTGTAGCAGGATTTGATAACCTCTGCGATATATACATATCTCTCGTTTGTGATTATGCTCTCGGAATCGTCGTCAAGCTCCTTCTCTGCAGCCACAATATCCTTTTCAATATGCTCCTTGATATCGGCGGGGATATTCATCTGCTCAAGGACCTTGTCGTCACGTTCAAAGATCTTTATGGCATACCATCTCTGCTGCTCTTCGGGCATGTCGTGTACCACTGCCTCCTCGATATGGGCAATGGCGTGCTCAACGGGACCGGAGAAGGTATGAAGGGGAACCGTCTTGGCGTTCTTCGCTGCCTTTATGGCCTCCTCGGCTGCCTCAGTTGTTCCGCTGCCCTTGAGGGCAGAGATATCCATCACCTTACATCCCAGGTGACGGGAGAGCTCATCCATGTTTATCTGATCGCCGTTCTTCCTCACGATATCCATCATGTTTACGGCAACGACCACGGGTATGCCAAGCTCGGTGAGCTGGGTGGTCAGATAAAGATTTCTCTCAAGGTTGGTTCCGTCTATAATATTGAGAATGGCGTCAGGACGCTCATTGATCAGATAGTTTCTGGCCACCACTTCCTCAAGGGTGTAGGGAGACAGTGAGTAAATACCGGGAAGGTCGGTGATGGTCACGTCATTGTGTCCCTTCAGTTTTCCTTCCTTTTTCTCAACCGTAACGCCGGGCCAGTTACCCACAAACTGATTCGAGCCCGTAAGGACGTTGAACAGCGTGGTCTTTCCGCTGTTGGGATTTCCCGCAAGTGCTATGCAAATACTCATTTCTATGCCTCCTCAACCTCTATCATTTCCGCATCCGCCTTTCGGAGGGAAAGTTCATAATTCCGCACGGTAACCTCAATGGGATCCCCCAAAGGTGCTACCTTGCGGACATAAATGGACGTATTTTTGGTTATACCCATGTCCATGATCCTTCGTTTTACCGCGCCTTCACCGTGAAGCCTGACAACAGTCGCCGTTTCTCCGATCTTTACATCTCTTAAGGTTTTCACTGATAGTTCCTCCTAAACCATAATCTTTTTCGCCAGTTCTTCGCTGACAGCCACCCTGCTCTCCTTAACCTTAACTATAAGGTTCTCGCCCAGGGAGCTTACGACACTGACCTGACCACCGACGTTAAAGCCCAGGTCTTCCAGATGTTTTTTTACCTCCGGACTGCCGCCGATCTTCTTAATGTTCTGGGGCTGCCCGGTTTCCGCATAAATAAGAGGCATCATTCTTTTCCTCCCGTCCAGGTATTTCTACGCGAACTTGCATCGCGTATGTCTAATAATCGTTAGGTTGCCCTAACCGATACCAAGTATAATTAGTTGCATCTAACCTGTCAAGTATAATTTTTGGAAGTATAACGGGAATTGGTAATCAGAAGTGTAAAAAGGGGAGGGCGCTCTGCCCTCCCTTTGGGAATGGATAGAATATTTTAATCGTATCTCTCGTCGATGACGCGCTTTGTCTTTTTCTCGCTCCGGGGAAGCACTCCCACTTCCACCACCTTCACAAGAGGTGTGAAACCGATGCGGCTCTTCACGGAAGCCTCCAGCTTCTTTGCCATCTGCATGAAGTCCACATCGCCGGTGGTCTCCACATAGAGCCTCAGGGTATCTCTTCCGTCCAGGTGGGAGATACGTATCTGGTACTCGCTTGAAACCTCGGGATAGAGTGCCAGGATCTCTTCGATCTGCTTGGGGAAGAAATTAACTCCCTTGAACTTGACCATATCATCGCTCCTGCCCTGGATCACATCGATCCTGGGGAAATGCGATCCGCAGGGGCACTCGCCGGGAATGATCCTGGAGATGTCGTGTGTCCTGTAGCGGATGAGGGGCGCTCCCTCCTTAACCAGAGTGGTGAGTACTATCTCGCCGAATTCTCCGTCAGGAACATTCTCTCCCGTAGCGGGATCCACGATCTCACAGTATACATAGTCGTCCCAGATGTGCATGCCCTGGTCATATTTGCAGTTGATGCCGATACCGGGGCCGTAGATCTCGGTAAGTCCGTAAATATCATAGAGCTCTATTCCCAGCTCGGTGGAAATACGGCGGCGCATCTTCTCGCCCCATCTCTCTGAACCTATAACGCCCTTCTTAAGACATACCTTGTCCTTTATGCCGCGTTTTTCGATCTCTTCCGCCAGCAGGAGTGCGTAGCTTGATGTGGCGCAGAGAACCGTTGTCTTCATGTCCATCATGAACTGAAGCTGCTTGTTGGTGTTTCCGGGGCCCATGGGAACAGCCATTGCGCCCAGCTTTTCGGCACCGTTCTGGAAGCCGATACCTGCGGTCCAGAGTCCGTAGCCGGGTGTGATATGGATGCGATCCTTTTCGGTGATGCCCGCGAATTCATAGCAGCGCTTAAACATCTCGGCCCAGTCATCCACGTCCTTTGCGGTGTAGGGAATTATGACCGGAGTACCTGTAGTCCCTGAAGAAGAATGGATGCGCACGATCTCCTCCTCGGGCACTGCCATCAGTCCAAGTGGATATGCATCCCTGAGATCCTGCTTGTGGGAAAAGGGGAGCTTCAGGAAATCTTCCTCTGTCTCAACGCCTTCGATGCCCGCTTCCTTCAGCTTAGCTCCGTAGAAATTGTTGGCGGCCACCAGACGCTTGATCTGACGGTCAACCTGTTTAAGCTGCTGTTCGTTGATCTTCATGCTTTGTTACTCCTTTGTTTCTGTGTACATTAGTGCTTTCAGATTAAGATCCCGGAGCTTCTCGGGAAGCCTGCTTTGGATCGCTTCTTCAATATCCTTTTCGGAAAGTCCCAGACTGCCGCTCCTGACTGCGGCTCCCAGCAGCACCACATTGAGACACTTTGCGGATCCCAGATCCGATGCCGCACGGGCACTGTCCACAAGGGTGAGATTCTTAACATGGGACTTCAGGTATGAAATGATATCATCCAATTTATACGAGGATGCGCCCACCATGGCGCTTACGGGCATGATGGGATCCATGGATACCACCGCTGCCCCATCCTCCTTCAGATAGGGAAGCATGCGTACCGCCTCCGCGGGCTCAAAAGCGATCATCAGATCCGCCTTGCCGGAACCTATCCTGGGAGTTGCAACCTCGTTTCCCAAACGGAGATTAGTAAACACGCTGCCTCCGCGCTGTGCCATTCCTATGGTCTCCGCCGAACAGGCATGGATACCCTTTTTCATGGCGGCGTCGGCAATGAGTCTGGAAGCCAGGATGGTCCCCTGTCCCCCCACTCCGCACAGGACTATATTGACCTGTTTATTATGGTTTTCTGTATGCATTTCATGCATCCTTTCCTTATCGGCACTCTGCCGGTTTAATCCTCTTTTTTGATGGCGCCCACGGGGCATACCTTTGCACAGAGCATGCAGCCCGTACAGGTGGCGGTGCTGATCTTTGCCTTTGAACCCTCAAGCACCATGGCAGGACAGCCCAGTTCGTTTATACATTTTTTGCAGCCTATGCAGGCCTCGGGATCAACGCATGATCTGCCCACAGGCTTCTGTATGGCGATGCATGGCGAGCGGAAGATGATGGCCTTGACTCCGCTTTCCTGCTGTGCCCGCTTTACCGTGTCAATGGCGAGGGAAAGATCCAGGGGATCCACCGTCTCCACAAAGGTGAGACCTATGGCCTTAAGGACCGCCTCAATGCTCACCTTGTCAACCACCTGGCCCATGGCGGTGCGCCCGCTGCCGGGATGAGGCTGATGACCGGTCATGGCAGTGGTGGAATTATCCAGTACCACAAGGGTAAGGTCTGCCTGATTGTAATATGCATTTACCACTCCGGTGATGCCGGAGGCAAAGAAGGTGGAATCGCCTACGAAGGCGAAACATTTCGTGTCTTTTTCCACACGCCAGATGCCCTGGGCGATGTTGATGCCTGCTCCCATGCAAAGACAGGTGTCGCACATATCAAGGGGCTGGGCATTGCCGAGGGTATAGCAGCCGATGTCGCCGCCGTAGAAGGTCTTCTCGCCCTTCATGGCCTGCTTTACGGCATAGAAGGATGCGCGGTGAGGGCACCCGGCACAGAGGACGGGAGGTCTCACGGGAAGCTCGGGCATGTCTTTAAGTTCGGGAGACTTGCATCTCAATGAATCATCACCTGTAAAGGCAGCAAGGGCATCCGCAACGCTGTCCACGGAGTTTTCGCCCGAGGGAGCAACATCCCCTGTCAGCTTTCCTCGGATCCTTACGGAGAGTCCGTACTTTCCGCATACGCTGATCAATGCCCTTTCGATAACCGGATCCAGCTCCTCCACGCAGAGTACCTCGTCCTTATCGCGAAGGAAGTCTGCCGCCAGTTCCTCGGGGAACGGGAAGGGGGTGGATACCTTCAAAATATCGGGATGTGACGCGCCTTCAAAGACATCCGTCACATAGGTATAGTTGATGCCGTGGGTGGCTATTCCCTTTCTTTTAAGAGTGCCTTCGCTCGCGGAAAGCACGAAGTTACGGGGATACTTCGAGAACACCCCGGTAAGATCCGCATTGCGCTTTTCTATGAGGGCGTGGTTTTTCAGTGAAAGCTTCGGGAAGATCACAAAGCGGGAAGCATCCTTTATAAAGCCTTCCGCCTCATGCTTTTCAAACTCATCATTATCGGGGATGTCCATGGACTCATATCCGTGGTTTACCCTTGTGGTGGTTCGGAAAAATACGGGAGTCCCCCATTTCTCGGAAAAGTCAAAGGCCTCCTTCATCATTTCGAAGGCCTCGCTTACTGAGGAGGGATCGAAAACGGGAACCTTTGAGAACATGCCAAAGGTCCTGGTGTCCTGCTCAGTCTGGGAAGAGATGGGGCCGGGGTCATCGGCCACCATCACCACCATGCCGCCCTTTACCCCTATGTACTCAAGGGACATCAGCGGATCTGCGGCTACATTGAGCCCCACCTGCTTCATGGTAACAAGAGCCCTAGCTCCCGAATAGGCCGCGCCTGCCGCAGCCTCCATGGCCGCCTTTTCGTTTACGGACCACTCCACATAAACGTTCCCCGGATTGCGCTTTGCAATAGTCTCCAGAACCTCTGTGGAAGGCGTGCCGGGGTATCCGGCCACAAATTTTACTCCTGCAGCGAGAGCGCCTATGGCTATCGCTTCATTACCCATTAAATATTCTTTATGCATCCTGATTCCTTATCTTCAGTTCTGTTTTTGAATTACCTTGTGGACGGCCAGGTACTTGAAGGCCACTCATCCGTTCCTGCAAGGTTTTCATAGGTGTCGATCACGACTGCGGTTTTTTCATCCACCCTCTGCATCACAAATCTCATATAGTCCTCGGGGATTGCTACGCATCCGCCGGTAAAGGGCTTTGCGGGCGCGAAGCAATGCAGGAAAATGGCGGATCCGAGTCCGGGAGTGCCTTCCTCATTGTAGCTGATATTCAGGCAGTACTGATAGTGATAGATATAGTCGATGATATGCTCGGAATCATCCAGGTTCATATCCGGATGATCCTTGATATTTACGAGCTCGTTATACTGATAACCCTCACGGGTATCCCCGGACCAATAGAGATCATCGTTTACCTTTACATACGCGATCTTACTTCCCGGATCATCCGCGATACCGAAGGCACGGTTGAAGTGAAATACTCCGGTGGGAGTTTTTGCGTCACCCTCTTTTGTTTTTCCGAGGCCGTTCTTGCCGATGAATCCCGGTGTGGTCATGACCATCTTCCAGGTGCCGTCACTCTGCTTTTCGTGGAGGGATATCCATGCATCAGTGGCGTCCTCATTGAATGCGGCCACTGTGAAGATCTGTGCGGTATCTGCGGGGACATCCAGGTTCCCAACCCACTCGGGTGAATCTTCACTTATACCGGAATATCCGGTTTTGCTCTCTGCAGCTGCAGTCTTTCCTCCATCACCGCTCTGTGCCGTATTACCGCAGGCGGCCAGGGTTAAAAGCATCAGCAGCATGGTTATACATATGATCTGTTTTCTATGCATTTTAGTTCCTTCCTGTTTGCGCAATGAATTTATCCTGCTCATGTGAAAGAGCAGCCGTTTCATTATAACAGAATTCCCCGGTTAAAAAAACTTATTTCTTCTTGAGCCATGCGATGGAAACGTAATGCTTGATCTCAAAGGATCTGGGATATGCTTCGAGCATCTTCTCATGCTCTTCGTTCCATGATGCGAACTCTTCCGGCGACATGGAAGCGCTTGTCCCTCTGCAGGCACGCATTCTTCCGTGCCAGCTCTCGGCGGTAAAGGGAACATCCACCCGGAATTCTTCCTGCTTAACAAGATTGAAATGATCCAGATATTCTTCCGGCACCAATACGGGATGAACCGTATCTCCGCAGCCGGACCACTTCGGATTATATTTTAAGATCAGCTCCTCACTCTTTCCGGCGATCTCATCTTCAAAGGGGAGCCAGCCCATATACAGGATCAGAAAACTGCCGTCTTCTTTGAGCATCCTCGCAAATTTCGGAGCAGTGACCTTATGATCCAGGTACCAGATACACTGGCAGGCAGTGATCACATCAAGGGATGCATCAGGGAGGTCCAGATCCTTTGCATCACAGGCATAGAAATCAATATCCATGTTTGCCTCACGTACTATCTTTTTTGCCTCTTCAATCTGATTTTCCGATATATCCGTACCGGTCCAGGATGCGCCGTATCTGTACATATTTATGGGAAGGACTCCGGTGCCGGTGCCGACATCAAGCACCTTCTGGCCATCCTTACACAGCCCCAGTCCCAGGATATACTGATAAAATTCCTGAGGGTAGATATCTCTGAAACGTGCATAATCCCTGGAGGTCTTTCCCCAGTTGAATTCCTTTCCGTCGTCAATGTCCGTTATGCTGATGTTTTTGTTCTTGTTTACCATTCTTTTGCTTCTTCCTGTCGCTTAACTTGTTTGTACGATCTGTACAAACAAGTTTTCATTTTCTATAACCTCGTATCTTCCCTTTTTATATTTCCAGAAGCTATTAACTAAGCTTCTAAACCCCATGTCTGTAATTGACGTATATCTCAGATCATAGTTTTTCTTATTATTCTTTCCCGTGTATAAATATCTAATACAATTAACCGAATAGTCATCCAAAATCTTCAGTTTGCTATCTGTAGTAATAAGAGGAAAATACCACCGGCACCAGGTAATTTCTCCATGAATGTTATTGTTATAAAACTTATTGTTCAAAAATCTAATCAAAGCCTTCGCCGTTCTTTCATTGCTTGCCTTTTTTCGTATTTTCCATCTATACAAAGCCCGTGTTTTCCTTTTTATTTTTGCCTTTATCTTAGTAATAGCCATATCAGAAACGTTTGTCTCGCTCGCGGATATAGAAAATCCTAAAAACTCTATTTTCTCACCCGGACAGGTTCTTATTTCCTTTTGAGGGTTTATCTCTAACTCTTTTTCGCGAATAAACCTTTTTATCTCTAATTCATATTTATTTATCATTTCCTTACTTGTAGCAAAAACAATTATGTCATCAGAATAACGAGCATATAGGGCATCATCTTTCATAAAGAAACTATCCATCTCACTTAGATATAGATTTGCTAAAGAGCCCGCCGTTGGAGTGCCTGCCATCACTCCCTTTTTTATGTATATTCTATTGTCATCTTTTATTGCATAGGGATTCAATAACATATTCTCAAATAAACTAAATAGCCATTTTTCTTTGGGAAATTTATCTCTAAACATTTTTAGAATGCTATCAGTGTTGATAGAATTAAAGTAATCATGAATATCCACTTTGTATGTATATGCGTTGTTGAGATCAATGGAACTTATAATCTTTCTTATTGCCTTTTTCACACCGGTATCATTTCTAAATGAATAAAGGTTATCACAAAACAAATGATCATAATCTTTTAAGCAAAAAGCAATCATCTTTAATACATAGTTTTCTTCCCTTTCAAATGAGAAAACCAATCTCTTTTTTTTAACACCGTTTTTGTTTATTTCCAACACTTTAGGAATAGACAAATTCACGTCCTTCTCTATTCTTTTAACAAAATCCTCATATTCCCTTGTTTCTATAAACCGTTGAAGGTCTTCCCTATCTCTTTTTATCAAATCTCCCCGAGACAGCTTATACGCCAAGAATTCCATCCATAGGTTATGATCTTTTAATTTGTCTATTATCTCCATGATAATGTGTTCTCCCCAAAAGAAGAGAGCAAGTAAAACTTGCCCTCTTTATATAATGCTCCAATGCCAAAAAAGGTTTCACACCTCGGTATCGAGGTAACAGGACTGAACAAATTGATTGTTGCCTGCAAAACACTATTATATCAATTGCTTCGTCCTCCACAGGCGCTCATAGCATTTCAGCACCGGAGATTATATTGCCCATCCTTAAGGTGAAGCACTGCATCCGCTTCTAACCCATAGCGGTCATGATAATATGAAAGCTCTCCATTCATTCCGGACGAATAAACTCTCAGATCTATATTGGGGATGATTATAGCTTATTTAACACTTATGCGCAATATCATTTAACATTTATGCGGTCGTTTATCTTACACATATGCACTGTTGAACTTTACAGATTTGCGGTGGGAAATAGAAAAAAAGCACCACTCCCGTAAGCTATCCACTTACGGAGCGACGCTTTTTACCATTATTCTTTAAAATGCACTCGTATCAGTCTCCCACCTTTTTGATGTACAGCTCGAAGGTGCCGTCACCGTTATCAATAAGCTTAAGGACCTCATGTCCCTCTTCCTTAATGCTTCTGGGTACATTCTGAACCGGCTCGCCGTCATTTAAATGCACCTGAAGGATCTGACCTTCATCAAGCTCCTCAAGAGCCACCTTTGTCTTTACAAAGGTCACAGGGCAGTTGACATCAGTGATATCGACCCTGTCGTCTACTTCAAATTCAAGATCTGCCATTTTACTCAGCCTCCTTTATGATCAGTTCTTCTTTTCTGACGGTCTTTTCACCGTCGATACTCTCCACATGGAATGCGTTCAGCACGGGGTTCCCTTCCTCCATGAGAGACAGTATGAGATAGCTTGCCTTGCTGTCGTTTGCAAGTCTCTTGTCCTCCTCGGAAGGTCTGGAAGGCGATTCCGGATGGGAATGCCAGTTGCCCAAAGGCTTTAACCCGCTTGCGCGCATGTCCTTTATGGCTGCCAGCTGCTCCTTGGGATCGATACTGAAATGCTCGTTTGTATGATCGATATTGGTGAGCAGATAGACCTTTTTAATATCCCTGCTCCCGTCCTCGTTATCGATACCGGCTATCAGACCGCAGGCCTCTTCCGGAACCACCGATAGCGCGTGCTCGTATATTTTGTTGAAATCGGATCTTTTTATTGTGACTTTCATAATCTCATTCCCGAAAAACAATCCTACATATGAAGATCGCAGGCAGCCTGCTCATAGTCGATAAGCTCGGTGATGGTGGGCTCATCGGAACATACGGCACAGCCCTTGCCTCTGGGCGGAAGCTTGATCTTGTGGAACTCCATCTTAAGGGCATCATAGGTGAGAAGATACCCCACCAGCAGATCTCCCACTCCGGTGATATACTTAACCGCTTCCATCGCCTGGAGCGAACCGATTATTCCGCCCATTGCGCCGATGACTCCCGCCTGCTTACAGGTGGGAACCGCATCCTTCGGCGGGGGATTCTTGAAGATACAACGGTAGCAGGGACCTTCTCCGGGGATTATGGTAGTGAGCTGTCCCTTGAATCTGATTATGCCCGCATGGCTCAGGGGTTTCTTTGCCATAACGCAGGCATCATTTATCAGGAATTTTGCGGGGAAATTGTCGGTGCCGTCCAGTATGAAATCATAGTCCTTTATCAGATCCATGATATTGGAGCTGCTGACAAAGTCATAATATGTATTGACCGTCACGTCGGGATTGATGGCACGCATGGTCTCGGCTGCGGACTCCACCTTCTTCTTTCCTATATCGTTGGTGGTATGGATGACCTGTCTCTGGAGATTGGAAAGATCCACCACATCGGCATCCGCGATACCTATGGTACCCACGCCCGCTGCCGCAAGATAAAGGGCTGCAGGGGCTCCGAGACCGCCGGCGCCTATGATCAGCACCTTTGAATTCAGGAGTTTCTTCTGGCCCTTTGCCCCTATCTCCTTGAGGATTATATGTCTGGAATATCTTTCCAGCTGTTCATTGGTAAAAGCCATTATCTTCCACCTCCCATGAAGTACAGGAATTCCACTTCATCGCCTTCCTTCAATACGGTGGATTCAAATGCGCCCGACTCAATAAACTCCTCGTTTACCGAAACCGTTACATACTGAGGCGTCTCAACATTCTCCTGCTCAATGAGTGCTGCGACGGTTATTTCCTCGGCAACTTCCTTCTTCTCTCCTGCCACTGTGATCTTCATTGTCCTCTCCCTTCCGTTGTGTTTTTTGATCGATCAAAATATCAAATCACGTAGTACCATTCGTCCGACTGACTTACTTCTTCGGTATGACGTACTTTTCCGTTGTCCCTGTATTCCATCTCCACGTTCTTCATGCTCACGATGGTATTGGCATCTATTGATCTGGTGATGAACGTGTTGCCGCCTATAACGGTGTTTTCTCCTATCACCGTATCGCCTCCCAGTATGGAGGCACCGGCATATATCGTCACATTATCACAGATGGTCGGGTGTCTCTTCTTACCCGAAAGCCTCTGTCCTCCTCTTGTGGAGAGTGCCCCCAGGGTAACACCCTGATATATCTTTACATTCTTCCCGATCACCGTGGTCTCGCCTATTACGATCCCTGTTCCGTGATCGATAAAGAAATATTTTCCTATCTCAGCTCCCGGATGTATATCAATACCTGTTTCCGAATGTGCATATTCGGTCATAAGTCTCGGAAGCACCGGTACCATAAGCTTATACAATTCATGCGCTATCCTGTAAACGGTGATAGCCACCAGCCCAGGGTAGGCCAGTATTATCTCTTCAAGACAGCCTGCGGCGGGATCTCCGTCAAAGGCCGCCAAAAGATCCGATTCTATGTACTCACGAATTACGGGAATCCTTTCAAAAAAAGCCTTACAGATGCGGTAGCTTTCTTCTTCTCTATCCTTTTCTGTCATGGTTCCTCTTTTGTTACAGAAATCCAACGCCAGAAAAACCTGCTTGTTCAAGTGATAAAAGATATCTTCAACCGTCACTGCGAAGGTGTTCTTCGGATTGAATATCTTAACGGATCTGTCTCTGTAATACCCCGGATAAATGACCCGGAACAGATTATTTACCAGCTCTCTTACTTCCGCTTTATCGGGTTTATTATAGATGCTCACCGCATCTATATTTTTCTTTCCGTCAAGATCCGCATATACCTTGCGGACGATGCCATCTATCTCATCCTCTCTGATGACAGTTCCCATGATCTGTTATCCCCTTTGTTCCGGAGCATCGGCGAAGGATCTTTTTGATCCCCCGCTGATGTTCGGAATGATATTGCTTATTATGCAAATGTTTTCAACACCTTGACCATCGCATCGATGTCATCGGGCGAATTGTAAAGTGCAAGTGTCGGCCTTACAGAGCCTTCGTATCCGAAGTGCCTGAGTACCGGCTGGGCACAGTGATGGCCTGTACGCACGGCAATGCCGTATGCATCAAGTCTCTGACCCACTTCATCGTCGGCATATCCGTCCAGTTTAAAGGACAGTACCGATGCCTTGTTAAGGGCTGTGCCTATCAGGTGAAGTCCCTTTACGGTCTTCATTTCCTTCATTGCGTACTGCAGCAGTTCATGTTCCCAGCGGTATACGCGGGGCATGCCTATCTCGGACAGATAGGTAAGCGCCGCCCCCGACCCACGGCATCGGCAATGCTTCCGGTGCCTGCCTCAAACTTGTTGGGTATGGGATTGTAGATCGTGCGCTCAAAGGTAACGTCGGCGATCATGTTTCCGCCGCCGTGATAAGGTCTTGCCGCCTCCAGCAGTTCCTTCTTTCCGTACACCACGCCTATACCTGTAGGCGCGAACACCTTGTGTCCCGAGAATACGAAGAAGTCCGCATCAAGGGCGGATACGTTTACGGGTATATGCGCAACGGACTGTGCGCCGTCTATCAGTATGCGTACTCCGTGTCTGTGTGCGATGGCGATCAGCTCCTCAATGGGAGTGACGGTGCCAAGCACATTCGATACATGGGTCACGGAGACAAACTTTGTCCGCTCCGTAAAGAGCTTCTCATACTCATGCAGGATGAGCTGTCCGCTCTCGTCGCAGGGGATGACCTTTATAACGGCTCCCGTTTCCTGTGCAACCAGCTGCCAGGGCACTATGTTCGCATGATGCTCCAGAATGGATACGATGATCTCGTCTCCGGGCTTAAGCCGGGGCTTTACGTACGCGTTTGCCACCAGGTTGATGGCTTCCGTGGTTCCTCTTACGAAAACTATCTCCTCCGATGAAGGAGCGCCTATGAAATCCCTTACGATATCTCTTGCGTTTTCATAAGCATCCGTAGATCTGGCCGCAAGGGTATGGGCTCCTCTGTGTACATTGGAGTTCTCATGCTCAAAATAGTAAGACAGACGGTCAATGACTGCCTTAGGTCTTTGAGTGGTGGCACCGTTGTCCAGCCATACCAGCTTATTCCCGTTGATCCTTTCGTTAAGTATCGGGAAATCGCTCCTTATCTGTGCCAGGGTCTTTGAACCGATGCGTATGGACTCATCTCTGGAGGTATAGGGCTTGTCATCCGTTGTTGCACGGGGAGTGCTGTCCCCGCCCAAAGAGGTGGGGGCATCGATCTTCCTGCCGCTTTCCGCTGCTTCCGTCTGTGATATCACAACAGGCGCATAGCCTTTGCTGCTGCCATTGTCCACTACGGGCACATCCGATCCGGCCGATGAGAAATTTGCTTCGGGCGCACTTGCTTCCTCCACACTCCTGAAGTAGGGATCCGTGGTATCGCCGCCGTAACCCTGGTTCAGGTCACCCATATTTACCTCGGGCACTGCGGGTTCGGAAGCCTCTTCCTGTGAAAAACCGTATACATTTTCGGTCAGATCCGGAAACCAGGCATTAGCCAATGCGTCAAGCTCCGCTGCAGAGGGTACTCCTGCCATCTGCTCAATCGTAGTCATAATACTCACCTACCTC
>JAFYEL010000114.1 GCA_017544285.1 Lachnospiraceae bacterium
CACTCAAAAATTTCTTGACAATGCGATACGTTCCCTGTATAATTTTTTGGTGTCTTGGTTCTGGCGTCTTATGGGCGGCGGAGGCAGATGCTTGCTGGAATAGCTCAGTCGGTAGAGCACTTCACTCGTAATGAAGGGGTCGAGGGTTCGAGTCCCTTTTCCAGCTCTGTCATCTGACGAAGTCAGTGACGTCGAGCAATACAGAATCGCTTGCGATTATGGATTGTGAGACATAAAAGAATCGCTTGCGATTCTACCGACCGCCATCCGGCTTCAGTCAAGGAGTAGAAATACATGAATGGTAAATTTTTCGACGATGAAGAAGAGATAGAAGTAAGGCCCAGGAAGCGCGTGGTCAGAAAATCACCCGCAGAGCTTGACGCAGGGGATACCGGCGACATAAGGCCCAGAAGAGAGCGGCCCGCAGGCAGACAGAATCCCCAGCAGATGAGGGCAGAGGGCTCGTCACGGCAGATCAACCGCCGCAGGCCCAATATCGAAGTAAGAGAGATGCGTGACCCCGAGGGCCTGAGTCTTGAGACCGATATCATCAGGTATGTGATGCTGGCGCTTTTGGTGATCGCAGTCACGGTGTTCACCGTAAAGTTCCTGGAGGCATCCCTGCTTATGGTGCTGGTCATCCAGGTTATACTCGTTGTAATGGGCATTCTCCTGAAAAACACACCGGTATTTGTATCGCTGCTCATCGCGTTGCTTATCCTGGTAGCGGGGATGATCACAAAGAATACCGACATTGTTTTGTGCGGGAACGCTACATTTCTTGCGACGATTCTCACATTTAAGAGTTAAAAGATCTTGTCAATCAACTCCCGCAGCATTAGTTGCGGGAGATTTTTTTAGATACAGGGGGGACCACAGCTTGGCTGTGGGAGGACCCGTATCACGAGGGAAACACTTGTGTTTTCCGAGGGGATAGATAAAGTAAAGGAGTAATACATGGCACAGCTTTGGGGAGGGCGCTTCGAAAAGAGTACCGACGAAGTTGCTTACAATTTCAACGCTTCACTTTCTTTTGACAAACGTCTTTACAGACAGGATATCAAAGGAAGCATGGTTCATGCCTCCATGCTGGCACGTCAGGGCATAATCACCGCTGATGAGGGAGAGGCCATAAAGAAGGGCCTTGAGTCTATTCTTGAGGATATTGACAGCGGAAAGCTGGAGTTTTCTTCCGAGTATGAGGACATCCACTCCTTTGTGGAGGCAAACCTCATAGACAGGATCGGAGATACGGGCAAAAAGCTTCACACCGGCCGCTCCAGAAACGACCAGGTGGCGCTGGATATGAAGCTCTATATAAGAGAAGAGATCGGTACCATGGATGAGTACATCAAGGACCTCCAGAATGTGCTCTTCAATATAATGTCCGAAAATCTGGATACCTATATGCCGGGCTTCACCCATCTTCAGAAGGCACAGCCCGTCACCCTGGCCCATCACATCGGAGCCTACTTTGAGATGTTCAGAAGGGATAGGAGCAGGCTTTCCGATATCAGGGATCGTATGAACTATTGTCCGCTGGGAGCGGGAGCTCTTGCGGGAACCACCTATCCTCTGGACCGTGAATATACCGCAAAGGGCCTTGGCTTTACCGGACCTGCCATGAATTCCATGGACTGCGTGTCCGACAGGGACTATCTGATAGAGTTTCTTTCTGCCGAGGCGACCATCATGATGCATCTCTCCCGGTTCTGCGAGGAGGTCATCATCTGGAATTCCAATGAATACAGGTTTGTGGAGATCGACGATGCATTTTCCACCGGCTCCTCCATAATGCCCCAGAAAAAGAACCCGGATATGGCCGAGCTCATAAGGGGAAAGACCGGCAGGGTCTACGGAGCGTTGATGGCTCTTCTCACCACCATGAAGGGGATCCCCCTTGCATACAATAAGGATATGCAGGAAGATAAGGAAATGGTGTTTGATTCCATAGACACCACACTGGATTGCCTGCTTCTCTTCAAGTCAATGATGAAGACCATGAAGTTTAACCGCGAGAACATGGCAAAGAGCGCCAGGGGCGGGTTTACCAACGCCACCGATGCGGCGGATTACCTGGTTAAAAAGGGCGTACCCTTCAGGGATGCCCACTCGGTCATTGGGTTGCTGGTACTGGACTGCATAGAAAAAAACTGTACCCTGGACGAACTGCCTTTGGACGTATATAAGCAAAGACATTCAGCTTTCGAAGAGGATATATATGAGGCCATTTCCCTGGAAACCTGTGTGAACACAAGGCAGACCCTGGGAGCACCCGGAAAAGGATCTATGATGAAGTGCCTGGACGAATACCGCAGGTATCTCGGGCACGAAGGCATATGATAAAGGAGGAATTATTATGGAAAAACTTAAAGTAGGCATCTTGGGCGGCACCGGAATGGTGGGCCAGCGTTTCATCTCACTTCTGGAGAACCATCCCTGGTTTGAAGTTGTGACCATTGCGGCATCCGAAAGATCCGCAGGCAAGCGCTATGAGGACGCGGTAGGCGACAACTGGAAGATGAAGACTCCCATGCCCGCTGCCGTAAAGGACATTATAGTAAAGAACGTGGCCGATGTTGAGGATGTTTCCTCCGGCGTTGATTTTGTCTTCTCCGCAGTGAATATGACCAAGGACGAGATCAAGGCCATCGAAGAAAAATATGCAAAGGCCGAGACTCCCGTTGTTTCCAACAACTCCGCTCATCGCTGGACTCCCGATGTACCCATGATGGTTCCCGAGATCAACGCGGACCACGCAGAAGTCATTGATGCACAGAAGAAGCGTCTTGGCACCAAGTACGGCTTCATCGCCGTAAAGCCTAACTGCTCCATTCAGTCCTATGCTCCCGCACTGGCTGCATGGAAGGAGTTTGAGCCTACCGAGGTGATCGTTTCCACCTATCAGGCTATCTCCGGCGCAGGCAAGACCTTTAAGGACTGGCCCGAGATGATCGAGAATGTTATCCCCTATATCGGCGGTGAGGAAGAAAAGAGCGAGCTTGAGCCCCTTCGCGTATTCGGCAAGGTTGAAAACGGCGAGATCGTTAAGGCTGAGCTTCCCGTCATCAGCGCACAGTGCATAAGAGTGCCCGTGCTGGACGGACATACCGCTTCCGTCTATGTGAAGTTTGCAAAGAAGCCCACCAAAGAGCAGCTTATCGAAAAGCTCGAGAGCTTTTCGGGTGAGCCCCAGAAGCTTGAGCTTCCTTCTGCTCCCAAGCAGTTCATCCAGTATCTTACGGATGACAACCGTCCCCAGGTTAAGCTTGATGTTGACTATGAGAGGGGAATGGGTATCTCCATCGGACGTCTCCGTGAGGACAAGGTATACGACTTCAAGTTTGTGGGTCTTTCGCACAACACCGTGAGAGGTGCTGCCGGCGGAGCTGTTCTCTGCGCAGAGCTTCTCAAGGCAAAGGGTTACATTTCATCCAAAGCTGACAGGTAATAAATGATCTCAGGACGTGCCAACGAAACTAAATATCTGGAAAACTGCTACAACAGGGAAGGCAGCCAGATGCTGGTGGTTTACGGCCGCGAGGGCGTGGGCAAGACAAGCCTGCTCATGGACTTTGTCACAGGCAAAGAGTATGACTATTACCTGGCAAGATCCGTTTCCGAGAAGGAGCAGCTCAGCCTCATCGCAGGTGAGATGGAATGTGAAAGCAGCTATGACGCCGTTATATCAAAGATACTCAGCGTCCACTGCCGTAAAAAGATCGTCATCATCGACGAGTTCCATCACGCCGTTAAAAACTCACAGTCCTTCATGGATGAGATGGTACAGCTTCTGCACCGCAGCTGGGACAATCAGCCGGTGCTCCTGATACTCTGTTCCTCCGCCTTTTCCTGGGTGGAAAACGACATGGTATCGCAGATCGGACAGGCAGCCTATGAGATCACAGGCTTCCTTAAGATAAAGGAACTTTCATTCCTTGACCTGGTCAGATATTTTTCGGGCTACAGCACTCGGGACTGCATGAGCATCTACGGCGTGCTTGGAGGTGTTCCCAGACTTTGGAAGGCTTTCGACAAAAGTCTTTCCGTAGAGGAGAACATCATCAGGGCCATAATACAAAAGGACGGCCCTCTCCACGGCCAGGCTCTTTTTGAGATATCCGAAAGGCTCAGGGAACCTGCGGTTTACCACACCATCATTTCAAGGATGGCCGCGGGCGAGGATAAGCTGAACGACATCCATGCCTCCACCGGATTTTCAAGGGCAAAGATCAGCGTTTATCTCAAAAACCTGATGGAGCTGGAGATCACGGAAAAGGTTTACTCCGTGGACGTAAAGGGCAGGGACAATGCCAGAAAGGGCATTTACAGGATAAAGAACCACCTGATAGCCTTCTGGTTCACCTTTGTCTTCCCCCATCTTTCGGCACTTGAATTCATGGACGGCAAAGAGTTTTACGACGCCTACGTGGCAGATTCCTTAAGGCACTTTGAGGCTCCGTTTTTCAAGGACGTGTGCCGTGAGTTCATGTCGCTTATGAACCGTTCGGGAGCCCTTCCCATTCCCGTGGGAGATATCGGCTGCTGGAGCGGCAAGACAGGAGATATAGACATCCTGGCCAGCGCAAATGACGGGCGTACCATCGCCGGAGTATGCTGCTGGGACAAGGATACGGTTACCTTTGAG
Source organism: Lachnospiraceae bacterium (assembly GCA_017544285.1). Taxonomy (GTDB): domain Bacteria; phylum Bacillota; class Clostridia; order Lachnospirales; family Lachnospiraceae; genus UBA1753. The sequence goes on from JAFYEL010000114.1 coordinate 4,649, forward strand.
GATTTCGAATGGCTTGAGTTCTGTCTCAAGCAGGCAAAGGTAAGCGCAGACTACATATACATGTTTACGGGCGGAGGGTTCGACGACAGACTGCTGGATATGGCAGACAACGACAAGAGCCTGAAGCTCATCGACCCGAATATGCTTTAAAGGAAGACCGGCATGGGAAAGAAACTCTACATTGCCGAGAAACCTTCCGTGGCAAGGGAATTTGCCAAGGCACTCGGCGTCGGCGGAAAAAGCCTGAACGGCTATATAGAGGGAAATGACGCTATAGTCACCTGGTGCGTAGGTCACCTGGTGACTATGTGTTATCCTGAAGACTATGACATCTCCCTGAAAAAGTGGAGCATGAACACACTTCCCTTTCTGCCGGAAAAATATAAATACAGGATAATCGATTCCGCAAAAAATCAGTTTGATATCGTTTCTTCCCTCCTCAACAGGGAAGATGTGGACACCATCTACGTGGCCACCGACTCCGGACGTGAGGGCGAATACATCTACAGTCTGGTGGAGCAGGAGGCCCATGTTACCGGCAAGGAGCGCCGCCGTGTCTGGATAGATTCCCAGACCGAGGATGAGATCCGCCGTGGCGTCCGTGAGGCAAAGGAACTTTCGGCCTACGATAATCTTGCCTGCGCCGCATATCTGCGCGCAAAGGAGGATTATCTCATGGGCATCAATTTCTCCAGAGCTCTCACCCTTAAGTACGGCAACGGTATCGCCAGCTTTTTAAAAGAAAAATACTCCGTGGTTTCCGTGGGCCGCGTCATGACCTGTGTACTCGGCATGGTTGTAAAGCGGGAGCGTGAGATCAGGGATTTCAAAAAGATGCCCTTCTACCGTGTCATAGGACTGTCGGGAGACGGGGATAAAAACGTGTTCAAGTGCGAGTGGAAGGTCTGCGAAACCTCCGCGTATTTCGGCACTCCCAAGCTTTATAAGGAAAACGGCTTTCTGAAAAGAGAGGATGCCGAGGCGCTCATCGCCTCCGTCACCGGTCCTGAAGGCGTTGCAGACGCAGTGGTTGAGAGCGCGGAGAAAAAGACCGAGAAAAAGAATCCGCCCCTCCTTTATAATCTTGCGGAGCTTCAGAACGACTGCTCAAAGTTTTTCAAGATAAGCCCCGACGAGACCCTGAGGGTTATCCAGGAGCTCTACGAGAAAAAGCTTGTGACCTATCCCAGAACCGATGCGAGAGTCCTTTCCACCGCAGTGGCAAAAGAGATAGACAAGAACCTGCGGGGGCTTATGGGTTATCAGATCGCAGGGGATATCGCAAAGCAGGTCATTGATGAGGGGGCTTTCAAGGGCATCGAGAAGACCCGGTACACAAACGACAAACAGATAACCGACCACTACGCCATCATTCCAACCGGCGCGGGCTCGGAGTGCTTGGCTCGCTGCCCCAGCTTTCACAGAAGATATACGAGGTGATAGTGCGCAGGTTCCTGGCCATATTTTTCCCGCCCGCAAAATGGCAGAAGATAAGCATAGTCATGAAGACGCAGGGGGGCGAGATGTTCTCCGCCGGCTTCAAGGTCCCTGTGGACGAGGGCTGGCGCGCCGTCATGAACTACAGCTTCTTTTCCGGCAAAAAGAAGGAAAAGGAGGAGGATGCCGAGAAGGGCGGCGATGATGAAAAGGAAGAGGAGGAGCAGGGAGTCAACCCCGAGCTTCTGAAATTCCTGGGAAGCGTTAAGAAGGGAAGCGTCCTTGAGCTCTCACAGCTTGAGGTAAAGGAGGGAGAGACCAGTCCTCCGAAACGCTATAATTCCGGCTCAATTATCCTGGCTATGGAAAATGCCGGCAGCCTCATCGAGGATGAGGAGCTGAGAGAGCAGATCAAGGGCTCGGGCATCGGCACCAGCGCCACCAGAGCCGAGATCCTTAAAAAACTCATAAACAACAGATATCTCAAGCTTAATAAAAAGACCCAGATCATAACTCCGGCCCAGCTGGGGGAAATGGTCTACGAGGTTGTGAGGTGCTCCATTCCGCAGATGCTGAATCCGGAGCTAACCGCCAGCTGGGAAAAGGGGCTTACCATGGTGGCCAACGGCGACGTCAGTGAAAACGAGTACATGGAAAAGCTGACGGGCTATGTCAGGCGGCGCACCGATGTGGTCAAGGGACTGAGCAATGCAAATGACCTTGGAAGAGCCTACAGATATGTGGCACAGTATTACAAATAAAGGAAAAGCATATGAAGAACGCAGAAATAGCAAATCTCTACACCCTTTCCGAAACCATAGCCTCTCCGCTTTTTGAGAGTCTGACCTACCCCTGGGAAGCCCTTCCCCTCATAAAGGAATTCATCCTGAAACTGGGCGCCACCCTTCCTTCGGATGAGTATGAAAAGCGGGGGGTGGATGTGTGGATCCACAAAAATGCGAAGGTTTTCGACTCCGCATACATAGGCGGACCCTGCATAATCTGTGAGGGAGCCGAGGTCAGACACTGCGCTTTTGTAAGAGGAAGTGCAATAATCGGAAAAAATGCGGTAGTTGGTAATTCCACTGAGCTCAAAAATGTGGTATTATTTAATAGTGTGCAGGTTCCTCACTACAATTATGTGGGTGATTCCGTTCTGGGATTCAAGGCCCACATGGGAGCCGGCTCCATTACTTCCAATGTAAAATCAGACAAGACCCTTGTGACTGTTCACGACAGCTTCGATAATGAGCACATCGAGACCGGCATGAAGAAGTTCGGAGCCATGCTCGGCGATCGAGCCGAGATAGGCTGCAACAGCGTCCTGAATCCCGGCACCGTCGTAGGCAGGGACAGCATAGTCTATCCCACCAGCTGTGTCAGGGGAGTTATCCCGGGAGAGCACATCTTCAAGGATAAGGACCGTATCATAATACGCAGGAAACAATCATAAATTAATAATATATTGTTCCAGGTGACGAAAGGAGATTTAAAATGAATTCCAGGAAAGTAACAGCCATCATTCTTGCCGCGGCCATGACAGTGACCTCGGCGCTTCCGGCTTTCGCAGCCGAGGCAGAGGCAGCAGCCGTTGATATCGATGCGGCCGCAGTCGCAATCGATACCGAGGCGGAAGAGAGCAGCGAGGCACAGGCTGCGGATACCCTTCCCGCAGGTGTTGAGATCAGCGGAATCGGAGAGGTTGCAGTGCCTGAAGGCGTTGATCTCGGAATGGATCTTGAGAACGCCGAATGTACTCCCGTAACTCAGGAGGAGATGGATGCTTTCAAGCAGTTTCTTGCCGAGAATCCCGCTGCAGTCAAGGAAACCGTTGATGCGGCAGGAACAGACGTTGAAGCGCAGACCCTTACCGGTGGTGATATTTACACATTTTCCGGATACAAGTGGGTTGGATGGAATTACACCCATTGGAATTACAGGGTAAGGGTATTCTGGAATAACGGTGCATATAAATACACCGGCAAAAAGGTAAAGCCCATCACCTATCTGTTTGATGTTACCAGTACAAGTGACGACAATCTTACTACGAACAACCAGCTTAAAGAAGGCAGAGATTACAAACTCGTGCTTAAGAATGCAAAGAACGCATCCGCAAGTGCCTCCTTTGTCGTAAAAGGTAAAGGAAAGTACAAGCATGTAAACACCGCCGCAAAAAAGAGCTGGCCCGTTCTTTACTACACGATCGCCGCTCTTAACTTTGAGGATGCCGATATCACTATTCCCGACTATGCCGTACCCTATAAGGCAGGCAAGGTCCAGATGACAAAGCCCAAGCTTGCATTCCTTGGCTCAAACAAGCTCAGCAAAAACGACTATTCCATCGAGTTCCCCGATCAGTCAAAGAGCGGAGCATATGAGGCCCTCGGTTCATATACCGTAACCATCAAGCCCGGCAGGTCCGGAAACATAACCGGCTCAAAGAAGGTCACCCTCATCGTTTCCGACAAGCCTCAGGCACGCAAGTTCAAGGTTAAGTACGCAAAGAAGCAGTATGCCAGCGGCAGCGGAGTAAAGCCTAACGTTGAGGTTACCTTCAAAAAGACACCTCTGACTCAGGGCAAGGATTACAAGGTAAGCTACGCAAACAACGTATACCCCGGCAAGGGCCTTATCATCATCCAGGGTATCGGCGAATATACCGGAACTGTTGTTAAAATGTTCAAAATAAAGAGCTAATTTAAAATTAGTAATATAACACGAAAGGAGTTTACACATGATCTATTCAAAGGAAGTGGAGGAGATGACCTGCGTTGCACAGGGAGTGCATCATGGCGCAGCGCCAATCCCCGAGGAGGCAAAATGGGTTCAGGCAAAAGAGATCAAGGATATTTCCGCCTTTACCCACGGTGTAGGCTGGTGCGCACCTCAGCAGGGCGCCTGCAAGCTTTCCTTAAACGTTAAGGACGGTATCATCCAGGAGGCTCTGATTGAGACCATCGGATGCTCCGGAATGACCCATTCCGCAGCTATGGCATCCGAGATCCTTCCCGGACTTACAATTCTGGAGGCACTGAATACTGACCTTGTATGCGATGCCATTAACACCGCCATGAGGGAACTCTTTTTACAGATAGTATACGGACGCTCCCAGTCAGCATTCTCCGAGGATGGTCTGGCAATCGGCGCAGGACTTGAGGATCTCGGCAAGGGTCTTCGTTCTCAGGTCGGCACCATGTACGGTACCCTTAAGAAGGGCCCCAGATACCTTGAGATGGCAGAGGGCTATGTAACAGCCATCGCTCTCGATGCGGACAATGAGATCATCGGCTACAAGTTCGTCAGCCTCGGCAAGATGACCGACTTCATCAAGAAGGGCGACGATCCCAACACTGCATATGAGAAGGCATGCGGACAGTATGGACGCGTTGACGATGCAGTTCGTCTCATTGACCCCAGAACAGACAAGGAAATAGAGAAATAAGGAGGACCCTGAAATGGCATTATTCGAATCATATGAAAGACGCATTGATCAGATCAATGCAGTGCTTAAAAGCTACGGCATTTCCTCTATCGAAGAGGCTGAAAAGATCACCAAGGATGCCGGTCTCAATGTATACGATCAGGTTAAGGGCATTCAGCCCATCTGTTTCGAGAACGCATGTTGGGCATACACCGTAGGTGCAGCCATCGCCATCAAGAAGGGCTGCCGCAAGGCATCCGAGGCAGCAGCTGCCATCGACGAGGGCCTTCAGGCCTTCTGTGTTCCCGGCTCCGTTGCAGATACCAGAAAGGTAGGCCTTGGCCACGGTAACCTTGGCAAGATGCTTCTTGAAGAGGACACCGAGTGCTTCGCATTTCTGGCAGGCCATGAGTCCTTCGCAGCAGCTGAGGGCGCTATCGGTATCGCAGAAAAGGCAAACAAGGTTCGTCAGAAGCCCCTTAGGGTTATTCTTAACGGACTTGGCAAAGATGCAGCAAAGATCATCTCCAGGATCAACGGCTTCACATTTGTAGAGACCGAGTACGATCCCTACACCAACACCGTAAAGGAAGTATTCTCAAAGAGCTACTCTGACGGTCTTCGTTCCAAGGTTCGCTGCTACGGTGCAAACTCCGTACCCGAGGGCGTTGCCATCATGTGGAAGGAAAACGTTGACGTATCCATCACCGGAAACTCAACCAACCCCACCAGATTCCAGCATCCCGTTGCAGGCACCTACAAGAAGGAGAGAGTAGAGGCAGGCAAGAAGTACTTCTCCGTTGCTTCCGGCGGTGGTACAGGACGTACTCTTCACCCCGATAACATGGCTGCAGGTCCCGCTTCCTACGGTTTCACCGATACTCTGGGACGTATGCACTCATCAGCGCAGTTTGCCGGCTCTTCATCGGTACCTGCACATGTGGAAATGATGGGACTTATCGGAATGGGCAACAACCCCATGGTAGGCGCAACAGTTGCTGTTGCCGTATCGATTCAGGAGGCAGCCGACGCAGGTAAGTTTTAAAGGAGGCGCCTATGATCAAGAATCTCAGTGTAAAAGTTAAGTTGCTTCTCGCAACAGTGCCTTTGATGATACTCTGTATCGCACTAGCCGTGATCTCCGGCACCATGCAGAAGAATGTTTACAAAGAATCAAAGGAAGCGTATTTTAACGAACTTGCCCAGATAAACAAGACTCTTGTCACCGTTGACAGAGACTTCTATCAGGCTGAGGTGGGGCTTGAAAAAGCCTATTTGAAAGCTTACACGGGAACTGTAGATGATGATTACAAAAAGGCCCTTGACGACTACGACGAAAATCTTCAGCAGGTATATGACGGAGCCGACACCCTCAGCAGTCTTTTTGCACAGGATGATTACCTGTACAACACCTTCAGAGGACCCGAGCAGACTTCCAGCAACAGCCAGCTCCTGGCCGATTTCAGGGCTGCGGTAGATGCATGGACAAAGGTTTACAGCCCCAAGCTGCATCAGGGTGACTACGCAGCTTCCTTTGCAAGCTTTAAGGAAGCCAGGGAATACATCAACATGATGGAGGATTCCGTTGATGCTTATGAGTCTGTTCTCGATGAGAACCTCAACAAAAAGATCAACAGCTCCGTCACTGTTTTAACTGTGGTATCCGGTATCGTCATCGTGCTCTGCATTGTGCTCGTTATATTCCTGATACAGTACTTCCTCCGTAATATCTTTGCACTTGAGGCAGCGCTGAAGGCTATTGCAGCCAAGGATCTTACCGTTGAGCCCGACGATTCCGATGCGGCCGACGAGTTCGGATCCCTTGCAACTTCACAGAAAGAACTTTACCAGAGCCTCTACGGAATAGTTGGCGACATCAG
>JAFYEL010000014.1 GCA_017544285.1 Lachnospiraceae bacterium
AATCGCCAACTCCGACTAATCGAGCGAGTCATTCGCGCATAGCGGTAAACGCTCTTGACTCGCTCTTCAAGTCTCCGTAGGCGCTGGATCTCATCGAGCAGGTCCTTAATGCGCCATTCCCGTGGCCACAGGCTCCTCGAGGCCTGATATTACAAAATTATCAAGAGTGCTCGATGTCACTGGCGCAAGGCCAGATGACTAGGTGGGTAGAATCTCTTCGAGATTCTTTTATGTTTCACAATGCTGGCGCATTGTTCAACGTCACTGGCGCAAGGCCAGATGACAAGGTTTTGAGGGGCCGTGTCCTTGGGAGCCGGCGAATTCGGGCCTGCCCGGCAAGATCCGATACTTACGTAGACTTAGCATCCGGGGTGAGAGCGTTTGAAGCTATGCGCGAACCCCCCGGATGGTTAGTCGGAGTTAGTAGCTAGCTTGACGGATAGTCAGGTCCGCTGAGCCTAGTCATCCGGGTTTATCCCGGTGACGTCGAGCATTACATGCGAGACATAAAAGAATCGCTTGCGATTCTTCCAAGCGACCGTGCTCCAGGTCCGAGATGGCCGTATCCGAAGGTTTGCGAATCCGGACCGAAAGAAAACAACTTAGAATCGACATTTCCCCCTTTTAGTTATAAAATAGAACCAACAACACAGGGCCGAAGGCCGGGAGGTAAACATGAGCAGAGTTATATGGATAGTACTTGACAGCGTGGGCATGGGAGCACTCCCCGATGCCGCCGACTGGGGCGACGAGGGCGCCGACACCATCGGCCACATTTTCGAAAAAAGACCGGATCTCAAAATTCCCAATCTTAAGAAGCTGGGCTACGCAAACATAGACGGTATCCACGCGGGAGAAGCTGTGGATTCCCCTATGGGTGCCTACTGCCGACTGGGAGAAAAGAGCCTTGGCAAGGACACCACCATAGGGCATTGGGAAATGATCGGCATATATACACCTTCACCTTTCCCGACCTATCCCAACGGCTTCCCCCAGGATATTATAGACAGATTTATAAAGGACACGGGAGTTCCCGGTATTCTCTGCAATACCACCGCCTCCGGCACAGCCATAATCAACGAGCTGGGCGATGAACACAGACAGACAAAAAAGCCCATAGTCTACACCTCGGCTGATTCCGTATTCCAGATCGCCTGCGATGAGAGCATCTACTCTCCGGCAAAGCTCTACACGATGTGTGAGAAGGCCAGAGCTATTCTGGTGGGCGAGCACAACGTGGCAAGGGTCATCGCAAGACCCTTTGTAAAAGAGGGTGATAAGTACGTCAGGACCGCAAACCGCCGCGACTTTTCCAGGACTCCCGAAGAGCCCAACCTTCTCACCATGATAAGGGATGCGGGCCAGAGCGTTTTCGGAGTGGGCAAGATAGAGGACATCTTTGCGGGCTCGGGTATAACCGAGGCTGTTCATACCAAAAATAACGAAGACGGAATGGATCAGACTCTGAAGGCAATGGAAAGCGTTGAGAAGGGCCTGATATTCACCAATCTTGTGGAATTCGATTCGGTGTGGGGTCACAGACGTGATATCGACGGATATGCGGGAGGGCTTGAAGCCTTTGATATAAGACTGGGTGAACTCCTTGAAAAAATGGGTGATGAAGACACCCTGGTGATATGCGCAGATCACGGGTGCGACCCTGCCTATAAAGGCACGGACCACACCCGCGAATATGTTCCTCTTCTGCTGTACGGAAATAAGATACGCCCCGGTGTGAACCTGGGCACCGGCTCCTCCTTTGCGGATGCCGGGGAAACCGTAAGAGAGCTGCTTGGTATAGAGGGCTCTCTGCCCATAGGCAAGAGTGTTCTTTGATATCAGCCTATCAGATCTTTGATGGGCTCGTTCAGCTCCAGGGTTCCATCCAGGGTAAAGAGCCCGTCCTTCATGATAAGGGCTGTGCTGCCGTCGGGATAGATGACCTCTATGCTCCCCAGTTCTTCATAGGGAATGGTCACATCCATGTGACAGTTGAAATATGCATTTTCCGGCTCGGTCTTTCGCTTAAGTGAGCAGGAATTATCCTTTGATATTATCTCTCTGCCGTCGGGGTTATAAACCCTGATGTCCTCTGCCCTGCTGTAGCAGGTATCCCCTACTGCAAAATGGGGGCCGGTTTTTTCCGCGATCAGTATGGGCAGGTATTTAAAGATATCGAACCGGCGCGCCATGGCGTAGGCCGTGGTGTTGGTACCTATGGCAAACTCTCCCATGGGAAGGCTCTCATGGTTGCTGAGTATGTTGTCCCTGATGTACTTTCTGTTCTTTTCCTCATCTTCAAAATTAGCGCAGGAATAATCCGTCACAAATCCGTCTTTGAAGACAAGCCTCAGATCCCTGTACTCCAGGTTTTCAAGAAAGACCCTCTTTACATGGAGCACACCCTCGGTGCCCTCAAGCACAGGGGAGGTAAAGACCTCGCCCACGGGGATGTTCACATCCGCGGTACAGTTTTCAAACTGAGTCTGTGTTTTTATATCATCCAGCTTTCTCAGCTGTACAAAAAGGTCGGTCTCGTTTCCGTCCCGGCCGGTGATATGTACTCTTTCACCGGGATCCAGGGCGTCTATGATGTGCTGCTGGATGGTCTGGTACTTTTTATAGTCCAGTGCGTTGAGCTTTGAGGTAAGGGCAAAGATCTCTTCGTAATCCTTTCCTATACCCGCCTGCGGAAAGGCGATTATTGTAAAGCTCCTCTCCTCCTCGGGAATGAACCGGTTCACCAAAGCTCCGGCCTCCGACAGATATTTCGCCGAGAGGGCGGTCTGCTTTTTGTCGAATACGGGTCTGTCATCACTGTCCTCGGGAGCAAAGGGAGTCTCCCCGAAGGTCTCTATCACCAGGGGGCCGGCATACTTTCCGGCAGAGGCGGCATGCTCCCTGTAGCCCTCCTCAAGGCAGAGCATGCGCCGCTCGTAAAGAGCCTTGTCCCAGAAAAGCGCCAGGTCCTCTTTGTGATCGTACTCGCACTGTCTGGAGGGGATGGCTCCGAAGTACCCGTTGCGGCCGCTTCCGTCCAGAAGATGTACTCCGGATCTGTAGATGATGCTCTCGATGCCTGCGGCCTCAAGATTTTTGATGACCGACTTCACTATCCGCTCAAAGCCAAGCCTGTAGATGATACCCGCGGTGCTCTTTTTCTTTATGTCCTTGCCTGTGAGTACAAAGCCCCGCTCAAAACCTCCTGTGACTATATCGGCGAGAGTCTGTATCTCTTCGTCGGAAAGTGAGGCCAGATATTTTGCGGTCCTGATCTCATCTTCGGTCACATACTCTCCGTAGCTGTAAAGATAGGCGGGATCCGAAAGATCGCTGTCGCAGACGATGCGCTTTGCAAAATCGATCGTGGGATCAACCTTGTCCCTGACACGGGCGGGTACGGTGACATCGGCATAGTCGCTGACAAACCAGTAGAGTGTGTCCCTGACCTCTTTTTCGGAGGGAAGCGCTCCATCCTGCCCCTGCGCCGTAAAACATGAATATACCTGGAGCACCACCTCAAGGAGGATGGCGATATCCTCGGCCCTGCTCTTGTCATGGAAGTATTCAAACAAAAAGGGGATTATGCCCCTGAGACTGTAGCAGAGAAAGCTCAGCTCCCTGCCGTAGCCCTTTCCCAGCTTACTTACGGCATAGCCGGGGTTGAGATAACTTGTCCTGTAATTTTGAGGCAAAAGCTCTTCGTAAAGGCTTTTGTTGAGCCCGGCTCTCGCCTTGCCATCCATCCCGGCAAACTCCGAGATGCCCTTGTATGTCTCGCAGACAAAGTCCGCTGTCTTCCTGAAATAAGCGCCGAAGGGCTCGGGGACCTCAGTCTCCTCCCGCATTTGGGCAAACCTTTCCAGCGCCAGCTTAATCCTCTCTTCCAATTCAGATCCGTCCCGTTCCTATCATTATTACCAGTACCCAGAGACCCAGGGCCACCACACAGAGGAAGGTGCCCATCCTGGGAAACAGCCTGAATACGTCCTGTTCCCGAAGGCTCATACACCCCAGCACGGCTCCCACAAACGCAAAGAGCATGGACACAAAGCCCACGCTTCCCATGCGGTCCGGAATGCCCCCTTTGAGCCTGAAGGACATGCTTGAGGCAGTAAAAAAGGAGACCACCGACATGAAACCCAAGATCGTGGACATGATCCCCTTTTCCGATTGCTTTTTACTTGTGAATTTATAAAGTCCGGATTTTGCCACGTTTACTTTACTCCGTACTGTTTGTAGTACTCGTCTATGGCGGCTTTTCTCTCGTCGTCAATGTAAACCGAGCCGTTGCACTCACGGCCGTAGAGCCTTTCCACAACCTCTTCCATGGTGACGATGGCTCCCGTCTCCATGCCGTAGAGAGAGCTGATCTCTTCAAGAGCGGTCATGTTTTCGCTCTTTCCGCGCTCCATCCTGTTGAGAGAAACCATGAGCCCCTTTACCTTAATATCGCCCTGAGCCTTGATCACCGGATAGGTCTCCTCGATTGACTTGCCGGAGGTGGTAACGTCCTCCACGATCACTACCCTGTCTCCGTCCTTAAGGGAGCTTCCCAAAAGGATGCCGGTGTCGCCGTGATCCTTGACCTCTTTGCGGTTGGAGCAGTATCTGACCTCGCGTCCGAAAAGGGTGCTGTAGGCTATGACGGTGATAACGCTGAGGGGTATGCCCTTATATGCGGGTCCGAAGATCACGTCAAAATCGTCGCCAAAGCTTTCATGAATGGCCTTTGCATAGTACTCACCCAGGCGCCTGAGCTGTGAGCCGGTCACATAAGCCCCCGCGTTCATGAAGAAGGGAGACTTTCTGCCGCTCTTTAAGGTGAACTCGCCGAACTTGAGAACGCCGCACTCCACCATAAAATCAATAAATTCTTCTTTGTATGCTTCCATCGTATCCTGCCCTTTCTGAATATGGTCGATCCGGCCCGGATGACCGGTAACGCTGAATACAGATTATAGCATAAAAGCTGACATTTTTCAAAAGCTCAGGTTTTGCCTTTGGTGCCGGCAGTGCCGCCCTTGTCACAGAGATGGCAGCTTTTGCATGAGCTGCCGCAGCAGCCCCTGCCGTTTTTCTTATCCTTAACGATGGAACGCACCGCCAGTGCGATAACGGCAACAAGAACGACGATGGTTATTATGTTTCCTATGTTTGATGAGATCATGATATTCTCCTCCGAAAAAAAGCGGCCTTCGACCGCGTGGTTAGTCTTTGCTAACCCATATGATACCCCCGTGCACCCCGCCTGTCAACCCAAAAGAGTTTGACACTCTCCCGTTTTTCGTGTAATATTCTTCGGGCGCGACGAAGGAAACGTTGCGCATTTTTATCGGTTTTCAGAAAAGCTCGGCGGTAATCAAAGGTTTCCGTCAGCTTAAAAATACAGGAGTATATCATGAGCACTGTTATCATTCTCAAGCAGATGTGCGTCATCGCCATCCTCGTTGCCATCGGAGTTTATCTTTATAAAAGAAACATCATCGACAACTCGGTTTCCCCAAGACTTTCCGCAATAACCATGGACATATGCAATCCCGCACTGATCATGTCCTCTGTCCTCACGGGAAATATAACCGCCCCGAGGGAAAAACTCCTTGTATCAATCGGCCTGGGAGTTGTGATCTACGGCACCCTTATAGGCCTTGGTTTTCTTCTGCCCCATATCCTCAAAGTAAAAAGAGACGAGCGGAAATTCTTTAACATGATGACGGTCTACACCAACATCGGCTTTATCGGGATCCCCGTGGCAAGGGCCGTGCTTCCCGACAACGCCATGCTCTATGTCATAGTCAGCAACGTGATTTTCTGCCTGCTGTTCTACACCCACGGCATCGTGGTCCTCAGCGGCGGAAAGGAAAAGATAAACCTTAAAAAGATCGTCAGCCCCGGTACGGTTATGGCAGTGCTTACCCTTCTTATCTTCTGGTTTGACTTAAAGCTCCCTCTTATACTTGAAAACAGCGTGGTGTACGTGGGCAACGCCACCACCTTCCTCTCAATGACCCTCCTGGGAGTGGCCATTGCCAGATCAGATATCCGTGAGGGCATCAGGGACCTGCGTGTCTATGCCTACATCTTTATCCGAATGCTTTGCATCCCTCTTATAGTGGCTTTCATCCTCACCCTTATAAAGGCGGACCGGGACATGACCCTTGCCTTCGTGCTACTCATGTCCATGCCCGTGGCCAATCTTCCGCTTATCCAGGCAGAAAAAACGGGAGAGGACACTTCTATCCTCTCCCGGTACATTATGATGACAACTCTCGTCTCTCTTGTTACCATCACGGTCATGATCAGTATTGTAACTGCCATGACCGCCTGAAAATGGAGCTAGCCGGACTTGAACCGGTGACCTCTTGCATGCCATGCAAGCGTTCTCCCAACTGAACTATAGCCCCATGCCGCCTATGCTTCCGCCTGGAAGTCTTTACCTATGACGGCCCATATCACAAACACATACACAAATCCGATGCATGCGGTTATGAACTGATGAAGTGAAAAGGTAGTCTGCAAAACCGGAAGCTTCTGGAACAGCGGGCTCTGCTGCGGCAAAAAGCCGGGAAGCAGCCATTTCGAAATGGTAAGCCACATGAAAACTCCCTTGAGTGCTGCACATACCAAAGCCTTTAAATAGCTTATAACTCCCCCTGCCCCTCTGCCGGCTCTGATCATGTCTTTCTTAAGTAAGATCCACGATGATACTACCAGCACTGCGTTGCCTGCCATGATCAAAGGAATAATGGCGGGAACCGCGGACATTATGGGTGCCCCGGTGATCAGGAACGAAGTGATGGGGGTTATGATGCACAATACAATGGCGCAGGGCAGATTTACCGTCAGAAGCGCCATCACCAGGCATGTGTTTATTATCGGACCGGTGATGAAAATGCTGAGGTTTTTAAACACCTGGCTGATAAGACATATGGCAAGAAGTACTGCCGTATATGCTATCTGCTTTGCGCCGAATTTCTTTTCTTTAGCGTCCATCTGTTATCTTCCTTTTCTTTCCAAGGAAGATATTACCTAAAACACCGCCGCCTGTCAAGATTAGACATCGGCGTTCACTATCTCTTCAAGTTCTTTTTTCTTATCCAGTATGGTCTTCAGATAAGGACCGTAATCCATATCCTCACGTCCCCGCAGGTGCTCTGTCATCTCCACTACGGGTTCAAGGATAGGGGTGATGGCCAGATTGCCCAAGGCACCCTTAAGAGCGTGGGCGGCCTCGAAAGCCTCGTCCAGATCCTTTCCCTCCACCGCCTTTTCCAGCCTGTCAAAGGAAGCGTCGGCGACGGCTTTCCTGACCATCTTAAGATAAAACTCCTCGTTGTTCACGCAGGTATTCAGTCCGTCTTCAACATTTGCTCCGAACCTGCGCAGCGCTTCAAGATCAAACATAAAGTCACCCTCCAAAGCTTATTTCTTTTCGGCCTTTTTTCTTCTTCTGACCTCTTCTATGATGAACTCTTCAAACTCCTGAGGCATCACGGGCTTTGAGAAATAATAGCCCTGTATAACGTCACATCCCATACCCTTGAGAGTCTCAACCTGGGAAGCATCCTCGACTCCCTCGGCCACCACAGGCACCTTGAGGAATTTTGCGATGTCGATGACCAGTTCCACCATCTTAAGGCTCTTTTCGTCCCTGTTCATATTGCGGATAAACTTCATGTCCATCTTCAGAACATCGATGGGGATGGTGGTGATCATATTCAGCGAGGAATACCCGGAACCGAAATCATCCATCTCGATCTTGAAGCCCATGCCCCTGAGCTGTTCAACCACCTCGATAAGTGCCTTTGCATCATCCGCATAAGCGGATTCGGTGATCTCAAGCATAAGCTCATCCGTGGTGAGCTTGTTTTCCTTAACAATTGAACTGAGCCTGTTTTTCAGGTCGGGATCGTAGATGTCTACTCTGGAAACATTCACGGAAACGGGAATGCTGATGCCGTGTCTAACCTTCCACTTGCGAACCTGCAGAGCCGCCTCGGCCCACACATAGTGATCAAGCTTCTGTATGAGACCATTGTTCTCAAAGAGGGGAATGAAATCCCCGGGGCTGATCATGCCCAGCTCCGGATGCTTCCACCTGATGAGAGCCTCTGCGCTCCTCAGCCTGGGAGTGTCGCCGGTTATATCGTATTTGGGCTGGTAATACACTATCAGATCCCTGTTAAAAATAGCCTCGTCTATGTCGTGTACCAGCCTCTCGTGGTACAGATCAACCTCGTGGAGCTCTTTGCTGTAAAAGCTGATGGGTTTGGTATAGTCGCCCCTTACGCCGTCGCAGGCAAGCTTGGCGTGGTCGATCCTCTCCTCGATGGTGTTGCTCTTTTCCACATGCTCGTATATGCCCACCCTGTACCTGATGACGGGAATATCCGTAACCGCGGAGAGCTCGGAGTTGAAACGTGCGAACACGGTGTCATAGTCATCCCTGTGGGAGATATACATGTAAAAATAATCCGCATCGGGCCTGCAGGCTATGAACACGCTGTCTCCGAAAAGCTCCCGGAGGATCTCACCCACACAGCCAAGAACCTTATCACCCATGGACCTTCCGTACATCTCGTTGACCATGTGGAAATGCTCGATATTGAGCACCAGAGCATCCATGTCCATCTGGCTGTCGAAGGTGTCTATCTGGATTATGTATTCGTTGAAAAACTCCCGGGTATAAAGTCCCGTCAGGGTATCCTTTTCCGCCGAACGCAGTATCTTACGGTTTTCATAGAGCTGGATTATCCTGTCGCACCTGGCCTTTATAACCTCGGGACTGCGGTAGGGCTTTGAGATGAAATCGTCGGCTCCCAGTTTTATGCTGCGGGCCTCAGCCGCCTTTTCCGAGGTCATGACGATCACGGGGATATTGGAAAGCTCCTCGTCGGATCTGATGCGTCCCAGCAGGTCGAAACCGTCCATTACCGGCATCCACAGATCCAGCAGGATCAGGGAATATCTTTTGGATGGATCCTGAAGAAGCTCAAGAGCCTTCTCACCGTTTTCTGCATATTCGGGGTCGTACTTTTCGGCGATCATCCTGCCAAGGATAAGCCTGTTGATCTCTTCGTCGTCAACGATAAGTACGCGTCTTCTGTTTTTTCCGGAGTATCCAAATTCTTTCATATGCTGTCTCCTATTTGCAATGCTGTCCCTATTATACCAAAAATTATCTGCTTCGGTACTCCCAAATAAGTTCTTCCAGTGTCTGATACAGACGGTCGGGCTCAACGGGCTTGGTGAGATGTGCGTTCATCCCCACCTGGAGGGATCTCTGGACATCCTCGTCAAAGGCGTTGGCCGTCATGGCTATAATTGGGATCTTCTTTGCGTCCTCCCTGTCAAGCCGCCTTATCATTTCCGTAGCCTCTAGTCCGTCCATCTCCGGCATCCTTATATCCATGAGGATCGCATCATAGAAGCCTTCCGCGCTTGAGGTGAACATCTCCACCGCAAGCTTTCCGTTGAGGGCGTGGTCTGCCTTGGCATTTTTGATTGACAAAAGCTCCTTCATGATCTCGGCGTTGATCTCAACGTCCTCGGCAAAGAGGATATTCTTGCCCTCAAGGCTCTCCCTCTTCTTCTCCTTGTAAAGAGACATGTTGTTCTTTCTGGCCGCCCTGTCAAACTCATCGATAACGTTTGATGCGAACAGGGGCTTTGCCAGGAAAGCGTCCACTCCGGCGTGAATGGCTTCATCCATTATCTCATCCCAGTTGAAGGAAGTGAGAATGATGATGGTGGTCTCGTTGTCGTAGAGCTCCCTGATACGCTTTGCCGTCTCTATTCCGTCCATATCCGGCATCTTCCAGTCAAGGAGCACAAGGTTGTAGGGATCGTGCTTGGTATGTCTGATCTCCAGCATGTCCAGGGCCTCTTTTCCGCTAAAGCAGATATCGGTCCTGATGCCCGCCTCATCAAGCACAAGCCTTGCGTGCTCTGCGGCCACCTCCTCGTCGTCCACCACAAGCACATACATGTCCGAAGGATCAATATAGCTGGTGGCAAGCCTCTGCTTCTTGCAGTCCCTCAGGGTGATGGTGACGGTAAACTCCGTGCCTACCCCCTTTTCGGAGGTCACGGAAATACTGCCGTTCATTATCTCCACGATGTTCTTGGTTATGGCCATTCCCAGACCGGTGCTGCCGTACTTGTTCTTTCTGTCGCTGTTCTCCTGGGCAAAGGTATCGAAGATCCTGGGAATGAAGGACTGATCCATGCCGATACCCGTGTCCTTTATCACAAACTTTATGGTGGTCTGTTCCTCAAAAGAGGCCACCTTACTGATGTCCAGGCTCACTTTTCCGGGGACATCGGTGAACTTGATGGAGTTGCTCAGTATGTTGATGAGCACCTGCTTGAGCTTCATGTCGTCGCCGATGTAATAATCGCTCACGCCACCTGTCAGAGTGCACTCATATTTCAGTCCCTTTTCGGAGCACTGAGCCATGACCATGGTGTTGATCTGCTCTATCATGGTTTTGAAGGAAAACTCCTCGCTGCGGATCACAATGCGGCCTGATTCTATGCGGCTCATATCCAGGATGTCGTTTATCAGTCCCAAAAGATGCGCTGCCGAATCTCCTATCTTTTCCAGGTAGCCCCTGGTCTCCGGTGTGAGGGATGGTTCTCTCAAAGCCAGGGAATCCAGACCGATTATGGCGTTCATGGGAGACCTTATCTCATGGCTCATGTTGGAAAGGAACGCCGTCTTTGCTCTGTTTGCCGCCTCGGCTGACTCAAGAGCCTCTGAGAGCATCCTGTTCTTTGCCATGTTCTCTCTCATTTCCTCGTCAATGACCGTAAGGCCCAGACCAATGGCATGGACAGTGTTGTCATCCCTGTCGCCGGGATGCCGCACTCCCGCCATCCTGATCATCTCGTAGTAGGATCTTCCGTCCCTGTTCACAAGATATCTGAAGTTGATTATGGTTTTTTCCGCCAGAGCGCTCCTTATGTTATCGGGGTCCACGAACTCGATGAATCCCTGTCTATCGGATTCGTCGACAAAATTTTCCGCATACCAGACAAATCTCTCGTGGAATCTGAAATGGATACTCTCACCCGTCTGCTCGTTGTCATTGGGATCCTCCCTGTAACATACGGCGTCGTCCTTATCCAGGTCCACGTGGTAAACGCATCTGTAATCCGAGGCCATGGCAGTGATCATCCTGTCCTGATCCTCACGGTATTTCTGCTGTTCTATCAGCTTCTCGGAAAGGGAAAGCCGCTCCTCCATCTCCTTCTTTTTCCTGCGTGCACCGTGGATCACCAGGAAGAGAAGGAGCCCCGCGATTATCACTGCGATCATGGAAATGGTGACGATATTGTCCCTGATGAAATCCATGGCCGTATACTTATACAGACTGTTCGAATAGGTGTAGGGAAGGCTCAGAAGATACTCCTCTCCCACCATGTTTATGCCACGGTTCACGAGCTTGAGAAGGCCTTCGTTTCCGATCTTTACTCCGAAGCTCCGGTCGTCGTTGTGATTCAGCTGTTTAAGGGAAAGACCGGTGTGACGGCTGTTCTTTATGATGTCGTTTGCCCTCAGGCCGTTGAGTGTGGTGGCGCTGACCTCACCGCTGTCCACTGCGTCGAGACAGGCGTCGATGGAGGGATAAAAGGTCACCTTGGCCTCGGGGAAATAGGTGCTGATGTAGTAGTACTGCATCCTGTTGTTCTGATTGACGGCAAAGCTGCTCTCAGTATCCCGGGAATACTCTCCCTTGTACACAAGCTCCGTGGCAGTGGACTCCACCGTATTGGACTGGTAGATGCCGCTCTGCTCGGAATAGTAAAGACCGCCGCCCACGGGGAACACAAGGTCTATCGCGTCGGAATTCATATCCGAGATCATTTCGTCGTAGCTGTCATATCCCCTGTAGGATAATCTTATATCCGATATAGCCAGCTCCTCCATCATCCTGGGCATCAGATCTCCCACAAGTCCGGACACATTTCCGTTTTCGTCGGTTCCGCTGTAGGGAAGATAATTCTTCAGATAGCCCACTCTTATCTCGTCGTGGCTGTTAATCCATTCCTTTTCCTGGTCGGAAAGGCTGCGGCCCGAAAGACTTGATGAATAATACTTGATGGCAAGGGAGTTGATGTAATTGGGCTCCTCCACCATGAGCTGCTCCTGTGCCCGGTTGAGTTCCTCCAAAAGGTCCCTTCTGTTTTTGGTCACACATAAATAGTAATCAGAGGAGCCGAAGGCATAGAGAAGCCGGGCGTTTTCTCTGTCCGAAATGCCGTCGCTCTCGGCCACGATGGCGTCTACGCCGCCCTGGTCAAATGCGGAAAAAAGACTGTTGTGATCGGCAAATTTTACGGTCTCGGCCGCTATCCCATGCTCCTCAAGGAATCTTTCAAGCACCCCGACCATGGCGCTGTCAAGGACCCCTATCCTTTTCCCGGAGAGGGTGGAATAGGTGGTGGTGATGCTGTCATCGTCGGCATGCTTTATCATGTTGTAGGTCTCACTTCCCATGGGCCTTTCGGGATAGCCTATGATGCTCTCTCTCTCTTCGGTCCTGGCAAGACCCGCGATCATGTCTATGTCTCCGTCCAGAAACATCTGATAAAGATCACCGAAACCGCCGTAAACATATTCGTATTTCCAGCCGGTATACTCGGAGAGCTTGATATAATACTCATAGGCGTAACCGGTCTTCACCAGGTCCTCGCCGGCCCCCTCCTGAAAAACCTCGTTTTCATAGTATCCGACTCTTACAGTGTCGTTGCCTGCTTCACCGGCCATTACCGTATATGCAAAACACGCTGCCAGCAGCAGCGCGGCAAATAAGGATCTTTTCATTCTCATTCCACAAACCTCTTCACGCTATTGATGGTATCACCGAGTATCCTTATATCAGCCACCGCATCTCCTGTCTCAAGTGAGTGATTCGCCCCCTCCACGGTGGTGATGGGGACTCCCTTTTCCCCGGCAAGATCCACTACTTTTTCCCAGTCGGCCCAGTTGTCCTTTGTCCCGTTAAAGGCAATGGCGCAGTAAGCATCTGCGGCCCCAAAGGTTTCCTCAAGGGGAGTAAAAAAGACATGCCGGACCTTTATCCCAAGGCTTTCGGCCAGATAAGCAGCCACCACGGTTCCTATGCTCTTTGAGATAAAGAGTATGTCCGAAAATTCCGAAAGATCCGTCTCCCCAAGGGATGCAGCGGCCGTTTCCACGCACTGCTTCACAAAGGCTTCCTTCTGAGCGGGAGCTGCCTCCTTAAGGTTTACCTCAAGGGGCGGATAGGCGATCTTTATTATCTCGTATCCCATTCCCCCGACAAGCTTGCCGGAATAGTAAAGTAACGGTTTGTCGGTATGATACCCGATGCCGGGAAAAATGACTGCAAGTTTATTCATGCTTTTACCTCTTATGGCTCATGATAAAGCTCCGGTTTCATCCATAGAAAAAACATAACCCAGAGCCCTGATCTTATCAAGTGTTTTCTCCGCTTCCCTTGTGAGCAGCAATCCGGTCCCCCCGTCTGTCTCAAGGCAGATATTGCCTCCTCTGAGCATGCATTCGTCTGCCAGAGCCCTGAGGAATTCTACAAAACGTTTGTCAAAGAGAGTCTTCACCGTCACCGGGATCCTCATGCAAAAGTCCTCGCCCTCACTCTTTCTCAGATCGGATGAAGCGCGCACTGCCTCTCCGATAAAATATGTTTCAAGATTGAAAAGATTTCCGCTCTCCGAGGCTATCTTAAGTACCAGCGGCAAAGGCACCGATCCGTAGCTTTTATGCTCCCACCTCAGGGATGCCCGGGCACCGGTACATTTCCCTTCCCCGTCAAATATCTTTTCACTTCCCACGAAAAACCGGCTTTCCGCCTCATTGTCGGTTCTGCCCGAAGAGGATAGTGCCAGTGCACTCTCAAGGTCTGTGGCCATAAGCCTTGCAAGCCTTCCCGCATTTCCCTCACATTCCGTCAAAGCCACATCTTCCTCTGTCTCTTCACTTCTCTTCAGTATGTCCAGCAGATTGTCCATCTCACCGGAAAATTCGTCGGAGGACTTCTTTTCATACTTGATGAGAAAGGGGGTGTAACAGGCGGCGGATATAAGGATATTCATAAGCTGGACTATGATACCCCTTGGGGAACCCGTGGCAAGAAAACCGCTCATAAGGGCGGGCGTGGTCCATATCACCTCGCTTGTCACCGGCGGCAAAAAGCCCATATATGTCAGCATGTAGGCATTTGAATAGCACAGTATGGGAGCAAGTATGAAGGGTATGAACATGTAAGGGTTGTAGATGACGGGGAAGCCGAAAACAAAGAGCTCGCTGATATTGAAAAGCCCGGGCAGAAAAGCGATCTTCGTCAGCTTCTTTGTGGAGCTTCTTTTCCCGAAGATCATCATGGCCATAAGGAACCCCAGCATGCACCCGGTGCCTCCCATATTCACAAAGGTGTCGATAAAGCTCTTTGACACGATCTGGCCGGGAATTATGGTGGTGAACATATCTTCCGCGATCTGATTAAGTACGTTGTTTCCGTGGATCCCAAACCACCACATAAGGCTTGTGAGGGTAGTAAACAATAAACCGGTGCAATAGGATCTGTACATCCTGTGGAAAACCAGGCTCATGACCTTCTGGAACAGATCCTGCACGCTCTCTGCAGCGAAAGCCTGTGTAACGAGCCTGTCAGCCACCGCAAAACATAGCACCACTCCAATGTAGGGAAGCACAATGTGAAGAGCGGCGTTAAACTCGTTTTCGGCCCCCTCCACAAAAAGCATTTTCCGTGAATTAAGGGCCGTCTCAAACCTGCGGAAAAGGGATGACCCCACCATTGCCGCAACCAGTGCGCTGAATACTCCCTGGCCGCTGAGGAGAGACAGATCCGGCTCTCCCGAAAAAAGCCCAACCAGTATCACAAATCCCGTAAGGCAGCCCAAAAGGCTTCCTAAACGCACAGCCGGCCTGTTTCCTTCACTGTGGCGGTTCATATAGCTGTAATTCAGGGCGATGGTTAAATGCAGAGCCAGAACTCCCACAGTGGCAGTCTGGATCATGCCGATAATACCCCTTATGGCCCCGCACATAAAGGAGTCGAGAAAACTCTGGTACGCCATAAGGGGGAATCCGTTTAAAAGTACCATGACGCTGCCTATGAACAGGACCGGTATCACCATGGCCAGGCCGGCCCTGATCACTCTGGCGGAGTCGGATATTTTTTTCATAAGTGCCGTCTTCATGATAGGCTTCCCTCCCCGGCAGTTTTTGCGATCCCGTCCCAGTCAAGCTGTGTGAGCATCTCTTCTATCCTCGCTATCCTTGCCCTGTCGGCTTTCGGAAGACTGTAACAGAGCAGCTCCTTAAGAAGCTCCTCCATCATGCCATAGTCCATGGCTCCGGCGATCTCCGCCATGGTCTGATAAGCCTCCTTAAGGGCAGAGTCATCGATGGCAGGTTTTTCTTCATCCTTTTTGTCAAGAACGGACAGCGCACCGTCAAGTGAACGGTACATTTCAAGAAGGGATCCGGTGCTTTTTTCAATAAGATCCCGGTCTCCGCTCTTTCCTGCCTCTTCCAGGCTTTGTGCAAGAGAAGACAGGGCAGAGGCTCCGATGATGCGGGCCGAGCTTTTCAGGGCATGGACCTTTACGGTGTAGTTTTCAAGGTCGCCGGCCTTACAGAACTGCTCTATCTCATCTGCCTTTGCGGGGGCAGTCTTATGAAATACCAAAAGCACGGACATATAGCCCTCGGGAGAGCCGCAGTTATTGATCCCCGCTTCCGGGTCAAGATCCTTTATCCCCCCTGTCAGGTTCAAAATGCTGTTCCTCGCATCTTCCGCTGCGGATCTTCCTTCTTCGAAAGATTGGTTTTTGGACTCATCATCTTCGGATCTTTCCGGATCCTCCAGCTTTTCCTTCGGAAGCATATCCCTGATCATCCGCTCCAGCTTCATGCCGTCCACCGGCTTGGAAAGATAGTCATCAAATCCGGCCTCCAGGTATCTCTCTCTGGCCCCGGATACCGCGTTGGCGGTGAGGGCCACCGCAGGAGTTTTGCTGCTCTCTCCCCCTTCGCGTATATGCCTTAAGGTCTCGATACCGTCCATATCCGGCATCATATGGTCCACAAAGATAAGGTCGTAGTGACCGTTCTTTGCAAGCTCTATGGCCTTCTTTCCGGACATTGCCGTATCTATCCCGACCTGCGTCCTCTTCAGAAGGCTCTTTATTACGGTAAGGTTGGTCTCGGTGTCATCCACAACCAGGATCCTTGCCCCGGGTGCGCACAGAAGCCGGTGATACCGGTAGGTCCCTTCGGAGATCTCGTGAGCCCTTGCGCAGTAGTCTCCGAGCTGCTCCCACTTTATCACTTCCTGCTCTATCTCGAATGAAAACTCCGATCCCTTTCCGTACCGGCTGCTCACCAAAAGCTCACTTCCCATAAGCTCCAGGAGCTGCCTTGTGATGCTCATGCCAAGACCCGTTCCCTCGATGCTGCGGTTACGTTTTTCCTCGATCCGCTTGTAGGGTGAGAAGAGATCCTCCATATCCTCTTCCTTCATTCCGATACCGGTATCCCGGACCGTGAATTTAAGAAGGATGTGGTCCTCGTCCTTTTTCTCATATGAGATCACTGCCTTAACCTCTCCGGCCTCCGTGTATTTCACACCGTTGGTCAGCAGGTTCATGGCGCACTGCTTGATGCGTATCTCGTCTCCGTAGAGGATACGGGGAATATGCTCATCCGCCTCAAGGGTGAACTCCAGCCCCTTTTTTGCCGCCCTGTCCCGGGTCATGTTTATGAGGTCATTGATCACGGTGGACAGGTCGTACTGCACCGGGATGATCTCCATCCTGCCCTCCTCAACCTTTGAAAAGTCAAGGATATCATTTATAAGGGACAGCAGGGTCCTGCCCGCCGACATGATGTCCGCCGCGTAGGAGCGGATATTTTTCTCCCCGGATTCCCTGAGTATCATCTCGTCCATGCCCAGCACGGCGTTAATGGGAGTCCTGATCTCGTGGGACATATTTGCAAGGAACCTGCTCTTGGCGGCGTTGGCGCTGTCCGCAATGTCCCTCTGTCTTGAAAGCTCCTCCATGTAACGGTAGTGATCGGTATCGTCAACCAGGGCGTAGAGCTTTCCGTAGCTCTCCCCGTGGTACACCAGTTCGTTTTCCTCCGGAGTAAAGATGCGGTCTCCGATCTCAATGGTGTCATCCCTGTCCACCGCATCCTTTATGCCTGCAAGAATATCGTAGGGGGTGAATCTCTTTGAAAGCAGTGATCTCAACGGCTCCGCATCTGCCTTGTAAAAATAGTCAAACTCGGGATAGAGCTTTGCCAACGGCTCGTTGTAATACCTGATCCTGCCGTTGTTGTCCACGGCGATGATCCCCTCGGAGATACGATCTATAACGAAATCCCTGGCTATCTCTCTGGTGCCCAGCAGGTCAAAGCCCAGGATCCCGATAAGGATGAACACCGTTCCGAAAAATGCTCCCGGCATGGTGAGATCATAATAATATGTGATCTCAAACATTCCTGTGGTCTGCATAACGAAAAAGACAGCCTGGACCCCAAAGGACAGGAGGAGCATAAGGATCCTGGACCTTGCTTTTTTATTTTTTTCTTTTCCGAGATCACCCACCAGCCAGAACAGGGCCAGGGACAAAGACAGGCTGTTAAGGCCCATAAACAGATCGTGCATGCTTCCGTTACCGTGACGGAAGATGGGAAACACGGTATCGTGGACAAAGCTTATGTCCGTGTAAAACAGGGAATTTTCGCCTATGGTGAGCACCGAAAGGTATATGGCCACATGGACAATTACCAGAAAGCCCGTAAGCCATGAGGGTATCTTTTTCCCGCACAGCCTCGCCGTGAAGAGAAAAAGTGACAGAACGATCCACACCCTGCCGGCATAGGAAAGCTGCAGGGCGGAAAGATATGCTTCTTCAGTGAGTGCTTTCATCTGAAAAAGGTAACCCATATTACTTATGAATGATGAGATACACGCCAGAAGAAGGTATGAATGGATCGGGTTTTTCAACCTGAATAAAACCACCAGTATCTCTATAAATAAAACGCTGATGGTCGCGTACTGTGCCGCCATCAGTATATCATGCATATTCACGGTTTCCGGTTCCCCCTATGGTTGTAATTTTACTACAAAGGGGGCTTATAAGGCAAATCTGCCGGCGGATTTCGTGACAAACACGCTTAACAATGATCCCTTATGCTTCCCTTACAAGATCATACATGAAACTATTCTCTCCAAGTGATCTTATATTTACAAGTTTCATTCCTATATGCTCATACTTATCCTTCTTAAGCTTCGCATCCGTCGAAACAATGACCGGAAGATTCCCCTGATCAGCCACTTCAAAGGCAGTTTCCACAAGCGGGCGCATAAAACCTTTGCCCTGATACTCTTTTTTCACTGCCAGAAGTTCGATCTGTACGAATTGCTTCTTACTATCCCTGTATGTCTTTTCAAGGCTTGCCCCACCTGCCTGGAACTTCTTGATGATATCGCTGAAATTTCTGAACCCGAGTGCCCTTGCCATTCTCCAGACCATCTTAAGCATAGTCATTCCCGGATAAGGATGTGTTGTGTCCGTCAGGATAAGGATCCCCTCTTTACTGTCAGATGTTGCATAGATTCCGTTATATTCATTTGCCGTCTTGATCATCGCGATCAGATAGTTCACCAGACTTGTTCTGTCCGGGTATCCGGGATAATAAGGGACCATTCCGATCTCCTCATCGCCATAATCATAATATGCAAATACCTCTGCAAATTCTTTCATCTCCGCATCTGTCAGTTTCACCTTCTTAAGCATAATGACCTCCTTGAAACACTTGATGTTTTTAAGTATAATCTTCAGGAAATGACTTTCAACACTTGAGGAGTCATTAATATTATTTTGCGGAGGCAACAAGATGCCAAAGATATTTACGGATGAGAACAGGGATGAGCTTCGCCTGAAACTCTTGAATAAAGGCTTTAAGATGCTTAAGAAAGGAGGGCTGTCGGCCGTTAACATAGATAAGCTGACCGAAGAGACATATATCGCCAAGGGAACCTTTTACAATCTTTTCGAGAACAAGTCCGAGTTCATGTATCATATGATGATCCATGAAAGGACGTGTGCCAAGGAAAAGCTCCTCTCATATATTGACGGATCCGGCAAAATGTCAAGAGATTCATTACGTGACTACCTGAAATGGTTATCAACAGAAAATCCCAATGTGTTCGCCTTCCTGACTGATGCTGAAAAAAAACGCCTCGTTCCCTCCTGGTCAGACAAGTATATCGAGGATGAAGGTAACGACAGCACGACCATGCATATGCTGATCTCATTACTTGAATCTCCGGCAGATGCCCCGGACTGGAAGCTTGCCTGCAACTACATGAAACTCATCGCCGTCAGTCTTACCGCAAAAAAGGTCTTTATCAAAGAAAATTTCAGTGCTATGATCGACTCGCTGATCAATCAGGTCGTGGATACGTTGTGCGAATAAAGAGTCTGAGGTGAGTCGAACCCCTGTGGACATGGCTTATAAGTTCATCCCCCCCCACTATACAGAAATACATCGAAAGCCAAGGTTAATGGCTACAAATTTACAAGGCTCCTCCCACCGCCCAAGGGCAGTGGGTTTCCGCCTACGACAACCGAAAGGATTTTATTTATGAAAAAGACCGCAGCCACACATGAAATTGCAGCCGCGGTCCCTGATATAATTATAGTAAATGTCAGATTTATCTCCCTCTATCTTCCGGCAGCCGAAGCCAGCTTTGCCTCAAGCTCTTTAATCCTCAATTCTGCTTTATTTGCTTTCGATTCTGCTACGTTTGCGCGATTTTCTGCAGCATCGGCACGTTTGCGCTCTGCTTCGGTATTTTTACGTTCTTCCTGGCGCCCGAGTTCACGTCCCTCTTCGATCTTTTCTTCGTATTTTTCTAGCAGTGTCATGTAATCAGCCTTCCATTCTTCGTGACTTCTGGATTTTTCGACTTCATTCTGCAGTCGTTGTGACAGTTCTCCGTTGGTCTTCTTACTTGTAATATATTCTAGAAAATCTTTCATTGTATTGGAACAATCGTTTCTGTTGCTCCCTGCACATAGAAATATCTTATGGGTGCCATCTTCCAGTTTTATCTCCGGATTTTCCCTGCATACATTTTCAAATGTGTAAATATGCCTTCTGTCTCCCCTACATCTCTCCCAGCACAACATACCTCAGATAGTTGTCATCATAAAGACCGAGGCACGCATCCATGCCATGGTTGGTGGAAAACGCCTTCTGCAGCACCTTTTCCCAGGAGCCGTATTTTATGTACAGGGAATCG
>JAFYEL010000115.1 GCA_017544285.1 Lachnospiraceae bacterium
ACCGTATCAACTCCCCCCGCGATCTTGCGGTTTGTCTGGGCCATCTGGAGCTCGTATTCAAAGTCCGTGATAGCCCTGAGGCCTCTGATGACCACATCCGCACTGCTGTTGATGACATAGTCTACCAGAAGACCGGAAAAGGAATCCACCTTTACATTGGGGATATCCCTGCACGCATCCTCCAACATTTTAACACGTTCATCTACAGAAAACAACGGAGATTTTGTTTTATTGTTGAGCACTGCCACCGTGAGAGTATCAAATATGCTGGCCGCTCTTTTTATTATGTCTATGTGTCCGTAAGTCACGGGATCAAAGGACCCCGGGTATACCGCTCCCACCATCAGCTTCTCCTTTTCAAGAACAGATGCTTATTTGTTTTATACCGCTTTTCGCGGACTATGTCAAAGCCCGCGTCAGATGCAAAATCAGTCTCCCGTCGAAGGGAAGTCTCAAGGATCACCAGGCTGTCCTCATTGATGGCCTTTGAAGATGCCAACATTGCAAGGGCACGCTCGTCTGCCCCGGTGTCGTAAGGGGGATCCATGTAGACTATGCTGTAGGGACCCTCCCGCTCTATGGCCGGAAGGGATGCGAAAACATCCGAGGAAAGCACGGTGGCGCTGTCCGCAAGATGTGTGTGGTTAAGGTTCTCGCGGATGCAACCCTGGGCGTCCTTTGAGCTATCCACGAAGACCGCGTGGGCCGCCCCCCTTGAAAGAGCTTCTATGCCTATGCCGCCGGAGCCGGAAAACAGATCCAGAAAACGGCAGCCGTAGATATCGTCCTGTATGATGTTGAACAGGGTCTCCTTGATACGGTCCTGGGTGGGCCTTGTGGCCTCGCCTGCAGGAGTCTTAAGTAGGAGGCGCCTGGCTGTGCCTGCGATCACTCTCATAATTTGATCCTCGTTCCCTTGGAGTCACGCTTCATAAGCTTGACCTTGTTGAGCTGGACTTCCTTTTCACCGATGAGGGCTACCGCATCGTCGGTGTAGGTGGTAAAGTATACGTCTTCAACATAGTCCCCGGCGGAGAGCTTTATGCCCCTGACGCCGACTGCGGCCTTCTTTTTCTCGGGGACTTCCTCTAATGCAAAGCGGAGGAAGTATCCGCCGTGGGTCCTTAAGATGACGTTGTGCTCGGTGCCGATGAGCTTAACGCTCACCACTTCATCCCCGTCCATGAGCTTGGTTGCGGCAACGGTACGCTTGGATACATCGAACTCGGTGCCGAATACATGCTTCATCATGCCCTGCTTCGTGGTAAAGAGCAGCATGCCCATGGATATGGAATCAAGCGGCACGGCGTAGATCACCCTCTCCTTGGAGCTGTCGTAGTTGCTGATATTGTCTATGGGTGTGCCCTTGTCACGCAGCCTTCCGGCGGGCAGATCCCTGACTCTTACGGAGTGTACCTGTCCGGTCTCCGTGAACACCAGGATCTTGTCGGTGTTCATGCAGGTGTAGATGTATTTGTTTTCCGCATGGATGGTTTCTTTATTGCGCTCGTAGGTGGAGGGATCCACTGTCCTTGCGTAGCCGAAGCGGTCCATCATGAAGACAACCTCTGCCTCTTCGAAGCGGTTCTCCTCGTATACCGCCTCCTCGCTGTTTTCGATGAGGGTGCGGCGGGGACGGGCAAATTCCTTTTTGTACTCATCAAGCTCCTTGATGATCTGTCTGGACATGGAGCTGTAGTTGTTGAGGATGTCCTCATACTTTGCGATTTTGGCAAGGCTTTCCTCATGCTCCTTAAGGAGGGCCTCGACCTCCAGGCTTATGAGCCTGTGGAGACGCATCTCAAGGATGGCCTGGGCCTGACGGGGTGTGAAACGGAGCTGTTCTGCCTGGGCGGGGGACATGGGATTTTTGAACTTGATGCCCTTAATATTGCCCTCGGTAAGGCAGGCCTTTGCCATCTTTACGTCTTTGGAGCCCCGGAGGATCTCGATGATCAGGTCTATGACATCGCAGGCCTGGATCAGTCCCTCCTGGACCTCACTCTTTTCCCTCTCCTTTGCAAGGAGGGTTGTGTATTTGCGGTTTGAAAGCTCAAACTGGAATTCAACGTTGTGCTCTATTATCTTTTTAAGGCCCATGGTCTCGGGGCGTCCGTCGGCGATGGCAAGCATGTTTACGCCGAAGGTGCTCTCAAGCTGGGTCTTTTTGTAGAGCATGTTCTCAAGGTTTTTGATATCGGCGCCCTTTTTGAGCTCGATGACTATGCGGATGCCCTCCTTGGAGGACTGGTTTGAGATATCCGCTATGTCGGAGGTCTTGCGGCTTTCCACAAGGTCGGCAACGTCGTTGAGGAATTTGCCGATGCCCGCGCCTATCATGGTGTAGGGGATCTCGGTGACCACAAGCCTCTGCCTGCCGCCCTTTACCTCTTCGATCTCTACCCTGCCGCGAAGGCGCAGCTTACCGGTACCGGTCCTGTAGATCTCGGCCAGCTCGTCTTTATTGGTGACGATGCCTCCGGTGGGAAAATCGGGCCCCTTCATGATCTCAAGGAGCTCATCATCCGTAATATCGTTATTCTTAATATAGGCCTTTACCGCATCGATGACCTCTCCGGTGTTGTGGGGAGGAATGGATGTAGCCATACCTACTGCTATACCCTCGGCACCGTTTATCAGGATGTTGGGGATCCGGACGGGAAGGACCTCGGGCTCTTTTTCGGTTTCATCGAAGTTGGGGACAAAGTCAACCACGTCTTTATCGAGGTCTGCCAGATAGCACATCTGGGTGACCTTTTCAAGACGGGCCTCTGTGTACCTCATGGCTGCGGCGCCGTCACCCTCGATGGAGCCGAAGTTTCCGTGACCGTCAACCAAAGGCATGCCCTTTTTGAAATCCTGGGCCATGACCACCAGAGCCTCGTATATGGAGGAATCACCATGGGGATGGTACTTACCCATGGTATCGCCCACTATCCTGGCGCACTTCCTGTAGGGGCTGTCGTACCTGATGCCAAGCTCGTGCATATCGTAGAGGGTACGCCTCTGAACCGGCTTAAGGCCGTCCCTGACATCGGGAAGGGCCCTGGCAATGATGACGCTCATGGCGTAATCAATGTAGGACTTGCGCATTATCTCGGAGTATTCCGTGCGTATGATCTGTTCTTCGATGTTTTTGATCTTCTTTTTTGCCATTGTCTACCTCTATACGTAGAATTGCTTCGCAATTCTTTTATGTCTCGCATGTAATGCTCGACGTCACCGGGATAAACCCGGATGACCTAAATATCCAACGCTGCCTCGGCGGCATGCCTGTGAATAAAGCTCTTTCGGGGTGCCACTTCGTTGCCCATGAGCATTTCCGTGGTGGCATCAGCCATACGGGCGTCCTCTATCTCTACCCTCTTGAGGATGCGCGTCTCGGGATTGAGTGTGGTCTCCCAGAGCTGCTCTGCATCCATCTCTCCAAGGCCCTTGTAGCGCTGGAGTGTAAAGGAGCCGGTGTGGGTCCTGCGGTACTCCGCCAGGGCTTTGTCGTCGTAGAGGTACTCCTGCTCACCCTTTGAAGGCATGGCCTTATAAAGGGGAGGCATGGCGATATATACATGGCCCTCGTAGATAAGCTCCGGCATGAACCGGTAGAAAAGTGTCATGAGCAGGGTGGAGATATGGGCACCGTCCACGTCCGCATCAGCCATGATTATGATCTTGTCGTAGCGCAGCTTCGTGATGTCGAAGTCATTGCCGTAGCCCTCGGAAAAACCGCAGCCGAAGGCGTTGATCATGGTCTTTATCTCGGCGTTGGCCAGGATCTTGTCTATGGAGGCCTTTTCAACGTTGAGGATCTTTCCGCGGATGGGAAGGATGGCCTGGTACATACGGTTCCGGGCGGTCTTTGCCGAGCCGCCGGCGGAATCACCCTCCACTATGAATATCTCGCATTTATCGGCCTCACGGGACTCGCAGTTTGCGAGCTTGCCGTTGGAGTCAAAGGAGTACTTCTGCTTTGTCAGCAGGTTGGTCTTTGCCTTTTCCTCTGCTTTGCGGATCTTGGCGGCCTTTTCGGCACAGCCGATGACCTTTTTAAGTTCTTCGAGATTGCGGTCGAAGAAACGGGTTATCTCGTCGCCGGTGACCTTTGCAACTGCCTTGGCCGCATCCTGGTTGTCCAGCTTTGTCTTTGTCTGGCCCTCGAAGCGGGGATCCGGATGCTTTATCGATACAACGGCGGTCATTCCGTTACGGATGTCGGCACCGTTGAAGTTCGCGTCTTTATCCTTGAGGATGCCCAGCTCCCTGGCGTAGGCGTTAACCGTGGTGGTGAACTGGGTCTTAAAGCCGGTGAGATGGGTACCGCCCTCGGCGTTGTAAATATTGTTGCAGAAGCCCAGGACGTTCTCATGGAACTCGTTAACGTACTGGAAGGCGCACTCAACATACACGCCGTCGCTCTCTCCGGAGAAGGAAATGATCTCGGTCACAGGTTCCTTTTTCTCGTCGATGTCACGGATGAAGCCTATGATGCCCTCGGGCTCGTGGTAGGTTTCCTCTTCGGGCTCATCACCCCTAAGGTCCCTGTAGACTATGGTGAGCTTGGGATTAAGGTATGCGGTCTCGTGGAGACGGCTCTTGATATCATCCTCACGGAAACGGGTGCGCTCAAAGATCTCGGGATCCGGGAGGAAGTTGATCCTGGTGCCCGTCTCTCTGGTGCGGCCCAGAGTGGGAAGCAGGCCCTTTTCCAGCTCGATGGTGGGAACTCCTCGCTCGTAGTGGTCGTGATGGATCATGCCGTCGCGCTTTATCTTAATATCAAGGTAAGTGGAAAGGGCGTTTACAACGGAGGAGCCCACGCCGTGAAGACCGCCGGCAACCTTATATACAGAATCATCGAACTTACCGCCGGCATGGAGGGTGGTGAACACCAGACGCTCTGCGCTTATGCCCTTTTCGTGCATATCAACGGGGATACCGCGGCCGTTGTCCTCAACCGTGGCCGAGCCGTCAGCCTCAAGGGTAACCGTAATGTGGTCGCAGTGGCCCGCGAGATGCTCGTCAACGGAGTTGTCAACTATCTCGTAGATGAGGTGGTTAAGGCCCTTTGTGGTGGTGGAGCCTATGTACATACCCGGACGGCGGCGTACTGCCTCGAGACCCTCGAGGACGGTGATGGATTCCGCGCTGTATTCTTCTTTTTTAGCCATAATATATCTCCTGTCGAACTTCTGTTCGATTATAATACCATATCACGGTTGCTGCGGTCAAGCTGTCTTTGCAGAACATCATTTACCCTGCCCGTATCGCAAAGATACCCTGCATACTCCGACGCCAGCGAAAGCATGGCGGCGTCCGAATAGATATCCGCTATCCTGAAAGCCATGTCTCCGGACTGTCTGACTCCGAACATATCTCCGGGACCTCTCTGTTTCAGATCCTCTTCCGCAATGGCAAAGCCGTCGTTGGACCGGTTCAGTATATCAAGCCGTTTTTTCGCCTCCTCGCTCCGGGAGGTGCACATGAAAATGCAGTAGGACTGATGTTTGCCCCTGCCCACACGGCCCCTGAGCTGATGAAGCTGGGCAAGTCCGAAGCGCTCCGCATTTTCCACAAGCATCACCGTGGTGTTGGGCACGTTTATGCCCACCTCAACCACTGTGGTGGAAACCAGCACGTCGGTCTCTCCCGCGGCAAAACGGTTCATTATCTCATTCTTTTCTTTGCCCTTCATTTTTCCGTGAAGGTACTCTATCCTGACCGAAGGGGAAAGCTCCTCCTCCAGCTTGCCTGCGTATTCTATGACGTTTTCCCCTTCCATGGACTCGGAATCAAGCGCCATGGGGCAGATCACAAGGGCCTGACGGCCTTCCTTTATCTGATCCTCGATAAAGCTGCAGGCCTTTTTCCTGTACTCGGGTCCCACCACGCAGTTCTTGATGGGAAGGCGGCTTGCGGGAAGCTCGTCTATAAGTGTGATATCAAGATCGCCGTAGAGGATCATTGCCAGGGTCCGGGGAATGGGCGTGGCGCTCATCACAAGGGTGTGAACCCTGCGCTCCTCTTTTCCGGCCTGTGAAAGTCTCATCCTCTGATCCACTCCGAAGCGGTGCTGCTCGTCAGTGACCACAAGGCCCGGTTTCTTAAAGCTGACCCCGTCCTGGATAAGGGCATGGGTGCCTACGGCTATGGCAACGCTGCCCTCAGCGATGCGCTCTCTGGCCTCTCGCTTTTCTTTTTCGGTCATGGAGCCCGCCAGGTAAACAACGGAAAGCTCCGGAAAGCTCTCCTTTACGAGTGCGCAAAGCTGCTCATAATGCTGTTTTGCCAGCACCTCGGTGGGTGCCATCAGGGCACACTGATAGCCTGACAGAGCGGCCGAAAGCAGGGCATAAAAGGCCACAATGGTCTTGCCGCAGCCCACGTCACCCTGGATCAGGCGGTTCATCATATAAGGCCCCGAAAGATCCGAGGCTATATCCTCCATGGCCCGTTTCTGGGCTGAGGTAAGCTCGTAGGGGAGCTGTTTTATCATTTCATCGAGCCGGGGATCCCTTTCGCAGACAAGGGTGTTCCAGCAGCGCTCCTCGCTTTTCATGCTCCTTACCCTGAGCATGAAGACCAGGAATTCGTCAAAGGCAAGCCTTGACCTGGCCCTGCAAAGTTCATTTCTGTCCGCCGCAAAATGTATCCCCTTAAGGGCTTCATACCGGCCCATAAGACCCTTTTGGTACAAAAATCCCCCCTCCGACATATCCTCTTTAAGACAGTCGGCAACATCCCTTACCGAGTCAAAGGCCTGATGCAGCAGCTTTGTGAGCTGCGACGAGGTAACTCCCTTTGTCAGCGGATATACCGGGATAAGCGAGCTGCTCATCTGCTCATAAACTTCCTCGCTGAGTATCCTGGGATTTGAAAGATAATAGGAAGATCCCCTGCGCTTTACATATCCTCTGAAGATAAAGACCGAGCCGGTCTTCAGAATGTTTTTAAGGTAGGGCTGGTTGAACCACTGCAGGGTCATGCTCATGGTGTCATCCCCGGCCACGCAGGACAGTATACGGAATTTTTTGACAAATCTGAGGGTAGGGGAAGTCAGGATCCTGAGCCTTACGGTCATAAGATCCGTGGTGCCCTCGTAATCCGCACAGTTTTCAAGGGGTTCTATCCTCAGGGCTCCTTCGTAGGTCCGGGGATAGTATTCCATAAGGTCACCCAGGGTGAAAATACCAAGCTTTGCCAGCTTTTCGGCGGCCTTTTCACCCACCCCCTTAAGTACGGTAACCTGTGAATATTCGTCCATCTTTTATTCCACGGAAATGATGTAGTAGTAAATCGGCTGACCGCCGTTGTTAACCTCTACGTCGGCGCCGGGGTACTCCTTTTTCAGGATGTCGCCCAGGGCAGATGCCTCCTCTTCGCTTACGTCCTCGCCGAAATAAACGGAGATGAGGGAGGTTTCATCGTCTGTCATGCCTGCCACGGTATCTGCGGCAACGCTCTCGATGTCGCTGCCCACAGCCAGGATGGCCTTGTCACCGATGCCCATGATATCACCCTGTTTGATCTCCTTGTCATCGATGGAGGTATCCCTGACAGCATAGGTCACCTGTCCCGTCTTGATGAGGGAAGCGGCCTCGGTCATGGTGCGCTCGTTCTCTTCGTCGCTCTCCTCCTCCATGAAGGCGATAAGGGCGGCGATCCCCTGGGGCGCTGTGGTAGTAGGCAGGACTATCACCTTTTTGTCGGTGCAAAGTGCCTTTGCCTGATTTGCCGCAAGGATGATGTTTTTATTGTTGGGCAGTACAAAAACGGTGTCAGCGTTTACCTCTGAGACTGCCTTCAGCATGTCCTCGGTGGAGGGATTCATGGTCTGGCCTCCGGGAATGATACAGTCCACTCCCAGGCTCTCGAAGATGGCGTTCATGCCGTCACCCACGGAAACGCAGATGAAACCGCTGTGTTTTCTCTCGGTATTCTTAATGGGCACAACCTTTGCTTCCGCATCGTTGTCCCCGGCAACATTTTTGACCCCGGCCTTGCGGAGTTCCTCGCTCTTAAGCACTCTCTCGTGGTGCTCAAGGCGCATGTTGTCGATCTTCATGCAGGAGAGC
The DNA here is from genome assembly GCA_017544285.1 of Lachnospiraceae bacterium. Classification (GTDB taxonomy): domain Bacteria; phylum Bacillota; class Clostridia; order Lachnospirales; family Lachnospiraceae; genus UBA1753. Next base: position 8,070 of record JAFYEL010000115.1, read on the forward strand.
TGGCCGTACTTTAAAGCTTTCTGTATGGCAAGTCCCGGATCGTTGGTGTGGACGTGGATCTTTACTATGTCGTCCATGGCCACGCAGACTATGGAATCACCGATGGATTCCAGATAGCTCTTGAGGTCCGCCTCGGATTTCTGGTTGAAGTTCCTCTCCAGCTGGATTATGAACTCTGTGCAGTATCCGAACCTGATCTCTTCGTGTCCGGTAACCCCTGCCATTGCACGCCTTGCGGCTGGTGCCTTCTCAAAGGTGAAGCTGAAATCCTCGGCAGTCACCTTTCCGGTATGAAAGTCATACGCTCCCTTAAGCAGGAGTATGAGTCCCTGTCCGCCGGAATCAACCACGCCGGCCTGCTTGAGCACCGGCAGCATGTCCGGAGTCTTTGCAAGGACCTCTTCGCCGTAGCTTATTACCTGATCCGCAAATTCAATGGGATCCTTAACCTCTTCGCAGATCTCGGAGGCCTTCTGGGATATGCCCTTGGCAACGGTAAGGATTGTGCCCTCTTTGGGCTTCATAACCGCCTTGTAGGCAGTCTCCACCGCCCTGGCAAAGGCAAGGGAAAGCTCCGTGGTGCCAACCTCGTCAAGCTCGGAGAGCTGCTTTGCAAAGCCCCTTAAAAGCTGGCTTAAGATAACGCCGGAGTTACCCCTGGCTCCCCTGAGGGATCCTGATGACATGGCCTTGCAGAGATCGGCCATGTTGTTCTTATCGGAGAGTTCCATGACCGCATTTGCTGCGGAGAGCATGGTCATGGACATATTGGTACCGGTATCCCCGTCGGGAACCGGAAAGACATTCAATTCATTTATCCATTCCTTTTCGGCATTGAGTCTGGAAACGCCGGCAAGGAACATATTGCCGATGAGCTCGGCATTGAGTGTATTTTCAGCCAAAGCTCTTCCTCCTAATCGATCACTCTCACGCCTTCAACAAATACGTTGATCCTTTCAACGGTGAGACCGGTGTACTCCTCCACCTTGTATTTAACGTTGTGGCGCAGATTGTCAGCCACCGTTATGACGCTGACGCCGTAGGCAACTATAACGTGAAAATCAAGAAACAGTCTGTTGTCCGCCACCGTGACATTTATGCCCTTGGTAACGCTCTCTTTTTTAAGGAGCCTCACCAGGCCGTCCTTCATTGACACTGCAGCCATGCCCACTATACCGAAGCATTCCATGGCTTCGAAACCGGCATACTGCGCGATAACCTCGGGATCGATGACTATGTCGCCGAGTTTTGTGGTCATACGTCCTTTTACCATACTCTTCTCCTTTTAAAAAGCTCCTTTTCTTTACCGCTTAAAAAAGAAACCTCAGGCAAAAGCAGCCTGAGGATTCCATGCAATACTGATAACATCACGCTTAGGCGCGCTCAACCTTACCGGAGCGCAGGCATGCGGTACAAACATACTTTCTGATATGTGTTCCGTTGTCGTTTACCTTAACCTTCCTGATATTGGATTTCCAAATATGGTTTGACCTTCTATGGGAATGGCTCACATTATTGCCGAAATGAACGCCCTTGCCGCAAACAGCACACTTTGCCATGTTAACACCTCCTTTGATAAAAATAACAACGCATTGGATTATATCAAAAACAACTGTCAAATGCAAGCATTAATTTATTATTTTACAGCCTGTACGGTAACGCTTCCGGTGAAGTTCACAAGCCCGGTTATCTCTACCGTGCCGGCCTTTTCATCCACCACCTTTGCGCTGAACATCTTTTTGCCCAGTTTTACGGCCTTTGAGGCTCCCGGGAAGGTCACGGTGACGCTCTTTATCTTCTTGGGCTTTCCGTCCTTTACCGCAAGGGAACCGTCCTTGTTAAACTTAGCCTTTAACGTTATGGGCTTTAAGTCGGCGAGAATGGCCTTGTTTATATTAAAGGCACAGGGATCTGCCTTGAAGGCCTTGTTGGCGTTCTTTATCAGCTTTTTGATGTCCTTAAGCTGCTGCTTCTCAATGGAGAATTTCTTCTTTGCTCCCTTTACAAGGGAAAGCTTAGCATAGAAGGTCGCCGGACCCGCAGCCTTGTTTTTGCAGGTATACTTAACGGTAAAGAGCTCGGATGCCTTTACTCCATTGATGAGCGCAGCTTTCACGAGCTCATCGGCGTACAGCTTTGCGGCAATGCCGTCTTTATCGGTAATATCCGGCTTTTTGCCCGTATAGGCCACGGCGTCCATGTAATTAACGGAGACGGAAATGACCGAGCCCGAAGTCAGGCCGTTTACCTTATAGTTCTTGGTAACGCTCTTTTTCTCCTTTACGGAGTCCTCATCCCCGGGAGTTATGGGCTTGTCTCCTCCGACACCCGGATCCGGAGCTGTGCTCCACTTTGCATAGATGGTCAGATCATCCTTCACCGGCGCATCAAAATCATAGGGAGTCTTAAGCTCTTTATCGGCAAACCACCCCTCAAACACATAGCCCTCTGCCTTCGGATCGGCGGGTTTTTCAACCTTTTCGCCGGGATTTACCGATACCGGGTCGATGGCAGACCCTTTGCCGCCCAGATCAAAGGTGACCGTATATGTAACTGTAGCCGGATCCGCAATGATGACAGAACCTGCTATGCCCTTGTCATCGTAGATATACCGGCCCTGTTCATCCTCGTCCACAAAGCCGCCTGCAGGCTTTACTATTTCAATAGGTGAAACTATTTCAAGCTCATCGATGGCTCTCTTGCCCGCCCTTAAAGCCGCAGTGCCTCCCGAAGCCCTCAGCTCTCCTCCGTTTATGACGGCACTGAAGGTTGCGTAAACGCCGTATTTCCCGCCTGTAGCGGATACCCGACCCCCGGCCTGTTCGTAAGATGTACAGTCAATGGCCTTTTCACCGCCCTCACCGCGTGAGGTGGCGTTTAAAACAGTATCCTCTCCCTTTACCGAGAGCTTGCTGTTCGAGTAGATACAGTTGCATGCAGCTTCGAAATCAAAGTTACCTTCAAAGCCGAGCTCCTTATTACTGTAAACTATATAGTTCTTTTCCGCATCGGAGGTAAGCTCAGCGCTCCCGGTGATGGTGAGGGGAACCTTGCTTAGGATAAACGCCGTCTTGCCGGAGCCCTTTACGGTCTCCGTAACTCCTTTTACCTCCTTCACGTTTGTAAGCTTCAGAATACCTTTATTGGGATCATATTGTGCTTTCCCCTTTCCAACGGGTATGTCATACAAGTTGTCGTCGGTGACCTGAACGTTTCCCACCCATACATCGTATTTGTCGGTAAGAAAAAGTTCTTTGGCGGCTCCATCGGCATCATTTGCATAGGACCAGACCTTTTCGTTCTCATCCAGCTTGTATTTCACATTATTTGTACGTTTTGCGCCATCGACATCACTGTAGGCTACATGGCCGACAAAAGGCTTTATCCCAAAGTCGGAATTCTCGTTATACCTGGAAATGACGGCGTAATCCTGAGCAACAGCCATCACATCGCAGTAGATATTTATTATTTTTTCACAGAACAGTCCCGCGGACACTCCGTTTTTTGCTTCACCGGCGGTTACATCCACAAGTTCTCCCTTAAGCTCCATACCATCCCTTGCGTAGATGCCGTAGCTTGACTTTTTGGCATTGCAGCCGCAGGCTTGAACGTTAATGCTTCCCGTATCGGCATTCTCTATGGTAAGCTTCCCGGTACAGTATATGCCGGCGCTGTCAAAATTTGTGGACATGTTATCGTCGGGGATGGCCACATAAAGGGTTGTATCCTTGCCTTCCGCGTTTTTGATGGTAAGGTCACCCTCAACGTAGACACCGTAGATGGCATCCTCCTCATCACCATGGAGGTCATAGGCGCAGATGTCACCTTCATTTTCCTTGTCGATGACAAGATTTAAGCCCACATTGCTGTAGATTCCCACCATCCCGACGCCGCCTACAAAAGAGCCAACACCGTCGTTGTACCATTTTTTCAATGTCAGAGTGTTTGTGCTGCTGTTATATGACATCATTTCAGAGGGATAGTTTCCTTCAAGTGGCAGGGCCGATGCCGCATACCCATTTGAGTCCTTGTAAACAACCTTTATGGTCTTTTTACCGATATGGACATCCGCGGCCATTCTATTTCCGTCAAAGATTGAATCGTGTTCCAGGCTGTTGACACCGATCGTTCCGCCCACAGGCTGAAGAATGGACAGTCCTGTACCGATCTCGATCCCCTTTGTACCTTTCTTTTGCCAGTTTGCTTCGAGGGCACCGTCTTTTTTGCCGCCATGGCAAAAGAGATCTCCACCGTTGACTATCACATCTCCATCGCATAAGAGTCCACGTGAATTGCTCTTGTCCTTAAAGCTTGCGCAGCCATTGTTCTGTATATAAGTACCGCAGTCCATAGGACATGCATAACCACTGTGTTCAATATAGGTTTTATCGCCATCCACCGTCACGGTCCCCGCTGTATAAGCGAAGCGTCCGTTTACATCAAGCCTGAAATCCCCCTGTATATCCATTTTTGTATTTGTGCTATACTGATCGGAATCCGTCATTGCGATAAAGCAAGTACTTCTGGCTGTCTTATCATCAGGCTCGGTTATATTGACATTTCCTCTGATCTTCAGTTCCGAGATGCCGAACGTATAAACCCATGCATATACTGTTCCTCCGCCAACATGTGCTTCAGAGGTTCCCTCAAATCCCGTAACATTGTAAAATGTAAGGGTATGAGTTGAGGGGTCATATTTTCCGCTTCCTCCCGTAAGTCCGGGAATATTAGCCTTATTGCCACTGGTGATCCGCTGACCGCCGACCCAAAGGTTATAATTTTCATTCCCGTCCACGCTCTCCTCGGGCGCGGCCTCGTCAAGGATCTCCTCTGCCGCAAAGCAGCTAAATCCTCCGAGGATCAATGCCGCCGCGGTTAAGAGAATCGAGGCAAAAAGTTTTATCTTGCTCTGTCTTACATGTCTCATTTTAAACCTCCTGAGATAAAACGATCTGTATACAGGCGGAAAACCGCCGAAAAAAAGGATGGACCGGAAAAAGGTCCATCCCTGTGAATCACATCAGCCCAGCTGCTCTTTTAAGCTGTCATACTCTTCGGTAATGGTGAGCACCGTCTCGCTGTCACCCGCAACATTGTCGGGATGGAATATCTTAAGCAGGTCCCGGTAACGCTTCTTCAACGAAAGGGAATCGTTTACCCCCTTAAAAAATACCGTAACCTGTGACATCGAGGATGTGCTCCTGCGAAGATCGCTCTCCAGCCGGCGTCTTTCGTCCATGATATTCTTTTCGAGACGTTTCAAAGCCCTGCGGTCTTCATCAAGCTCGTCGAAGCCGCGCTTTAATGCCTGCCATTTCTCCTGGATGAGGTTTTCTTCGACAGCGCACTGTTTTTTGCGGTAGTCCAGGCGTTTGTGCTCGGACTTTATCTGGGCTCTGACCGTATCCTTTTCGCGGTCAAAAAGCCTGCGCTGCTCATCAAGTTCATCCTGTTCGGATCTGATGCGCATGTTTTCGTGGAAAAGCCAGAGCTTGAGCTTTGAGAGCTCGTCTTCGCCGGCCGCTTCCAGATCTATAATGGAGTTGGGAGAAAGAACCATATCCATAATATCGCCTGCCTGAATCGGATCTGTAGGTTGATCAGTTCTGTACAGTATCGGGGAAAGCAGCTGCCACTGCATCCTCAGTGGTAACCTTGGTGGGATCCGCATCCGGCGCGGGAACAGTGAACTTGTTCACCAGATCGGGTACCATGTCCAGGATCTTTGTGACGGAATCCTGATTCTTTACCGAAACCAGCTTGGTGCTTCCGTTTGAAATTACCAGAACCGCACTGGGGCTCATCTTGCCTCCGATGCCTCCGCAGCCCTTGTCGGTCTTTTCACCGGTGCCTGCACCGACGCCAACGCCGAAGGAAACATCTACAAGGGGAATAACGATGGTGTCACCGAGATGAATGGCCTCACCCACCACTGTCTTGGTGGAGAGAAAGGAATCCATGCCCTTCATGAGCGAATCCATTATGCCGCCGTACTTGCTATCCGCTGCCATGTATACCTCCTAAACTCAATATAAACCCACATAGCGAAAACATAATACCATATATTGTGTCTCAAATTCAAGAGTAAAGTTTTATTTTATTGTGAGCGTACCCTTTACCTTAACATTTCCGAAGTATGCGGTGATCTTTGTTCTGCCCTGTCCCTTTACGGTTATCCTTCCGGTAGCCTCATCGATCTCTGCCACCGAAGGCTTTGAGCTGGTCCACTTATCCGGCACAAGAAGCTTTACATCATCGGACACAAAGGCTTCGTAAGCGTTTAAGGTCATGCCCCCTTCCTGCAATTTAAGGTCTGACGGGAACTTAAGCTTCGGCTTTGCAACAACGGTTATGCTGCATGAGGAAAGAGTGATGATATTGTTCTTATCCTTCCTGTCAAGAGCGCGGATGACCGTGGTTCCGGGTCTCTTTGCCTTTAGCACGCCTTTTTTCGAAACGGTAGCGATCTTTTTGTTGTCGCTGCCGTAACGGTTGATGCCCTCCACCTTGTCAAACATAAGGGTGGAAACATTCTTTATCTTCTGGCCCTTAACCAGCACATATCCCGTACTGTTCTTTTTGGAAGCGATCCTGTCGTAGGCCGTGGCCAGTTCATAGGCTGCGTCATACACGCTGTAGGGATCGTCGTAATCGGCATCAAGAGCCTTGTTATAGGCATCATCCAGCTTTTTCACCGCCGAAGAGGTGGCAGTCACGCCGTATTCATAGGGATTCAGGTCGCATGAGGCCTCCATCAGGGCATCCAGGAATGAATTCAGTTCTTCATCCCGAAGGGCCGGCGTATTGTAAGGAGCCTTATCTATACGCTCGGCAGCCTGCTTCTCATAGGCGTAAGCGATCTCCATGAGTTCCTTTTCGCCTCCGAAGCGTCCCACCATATACATGCCTATGGGAAACTCGCTGTTGGGATCGTCACCATCGGATATAAATCCCATGGGTATGTTCATATCCGGCAGTCCCAGTACCGGTCCGAAGATCCGGCTGTAATTTGAGGGGTTGGTATAAGAGTCATACGTGTTCTCTATCTTGGCAGGGGCGTATGTATACAGATACATTATGGCGTCCACGCCTTTGTCTTCCATGGCCTTTGAAATCCTGTCCCTGACCGATTTGATCCTGTCCCAGTTTTTTGCCCTGAGGTAATTATTATCCCCGTAAAGCTCATAACCGTAGGAGGCATAATCATCCCTGTCAAAGCTGTCGGCAAGCTCGGGTCCCCCGGCAAAGTTATCCCCAAGGCAGTTGTACATATAGCCGATGTCATAACCGGTTGACAGGAGATCCTTGACGCTTCTTATCCCGATATCCTTACCGTACTCATCGAAAAACGCATTCATATCGTATTCCATTGAGCCTTTTCCCGTCTCATTGTTGTAAGGATAATTCCAGCTGCAGTTTTTCACCATGGCCAGGAATGCCTCATCCAGGCAGTCCGCTCCCGACATATCCACAAACTGCGCACCCGCTTTTCGAAGATCCGCCCTTGTCTTTCGTACAAGCTCGAAGAGCTCCGGTGAAAGCATCACGTCTTCCGGAAGATCCTCCTGTTCCACAAGATTTCCCGGATACTCGGGATAATATTCATGGAACACCTGATTGATATAATTTGCCGAGACAGACCAAAAATCAAAGGATGAGGTGAGAAACCCTATCCTTTTCCCTTTAAGAGAAGATGAAAGGGGCTCACTTGTATAGCCCGCGCCCAGAAGAGAATCGGCATCGGCTTCGATGGTAAAATCATCCTTTTCATCATTTCCCGCCATGACTTCCAGCACCGTGGCCATATCTTCCGCATGCCTTGCCATGGGGCCGGTTGTGTCTCTGGTAGCCACAAGCGGAAGAACGCCGGCTATGGAGGTAAGACCTTTTGACGGCCTGATGCCGAAGAGATCGGACATGCAGGAGGGATTCCTTATGGATCCTCCCGTATCGGTACCGAGTGCAACGGGTGCGAAATTCGACGCCGCTGCCGTGGCACTTCCTCCGGATGAACCGGCAGGAGATCTTCCCGTATCATAAGCGTTATGAGCGTCCCCTCCCAGGGTGGAATGAGATTCATCGGCACTCCAGGCAAACTCGGACATATTGGCCTTTGCGATGATGACAGCGCCCGCATCCCTGAGTTTCTTTACCACTCCGGCATCCTCATTGGGCACCATGTCGGCAAGAGCCACTGCTCCGGCAGAGGTGGGCATTCCCGCCACATTATAGTTATCCTTTACGATAATGGGTATTCCGTGGAGCTTTCCCCTGACCTGTCCCGCGGCCCTCTCTTCATCGAGACGGCGGGCATCCTCAAGGGCGTCTTCGTTTATCCATATGATGGAATTGAGATTTTGGGACTTATCGTAGGCCTTTATCCTGTCAATATACATCCCCGTGAGCTTTTCGGATGTAAGATTCCCCGCTTCCATTTCCCGCTGAAGATCACTTATGGTGGCATTCTGGAGATCAATGGTGGTGAAAACATCATTAAGCTGCGACATGGCACTCTCATCATAAGAGAATACATACTCGGGACCTCTTGAATATGAGCCGGTAGCGCCCTCCTCATTTTCCGCAAAAGCGGTAAAGGTCTGAGCCGATGTTAAGATCAGAACCAAAGACATCAAAAGCGCGATCCGTTTTGTTAAAGATCTTTTATACATAATTCCCCCTCTCTTTACATGAGCCCATGCTTCTTAAGATTCCCAAGCAGGGCTTTGAATCTTTTGTCAAACCAAAGCTTTAAGGCCGTGATCAGTACCGTGAATATCCTGATGCGTCCCTTGACATTAAACTCAGCGTCCATTATCTCTTTGTCAAAATGAGCGTTTAGGAAGACGCATCTGCCGATGAAGGGATAAAAAACGCTGTAGGCGGCCACCACGCTTCCGGTAGTGGATGGATCCTCAAATCCAAGGTCCACCTCACACCTGCCCTTTCGCGGCAGAATGTGGAGGATGAGCTTTTTGGCGGCCGAAAGTACTGCCGTCACTCCCTCCTTTGTACCAGGCCCCGTTATGAGCTCCAGCTTATCGGCAATGAACTCCTTTTTATCCTTAACGTTATCCCTGAAATCCCTGTACTTTACCAAAATGCGGCCCGGAAGAGAATACATGAATCCAAAGAATTCTCCCAGCTTTTTGAAAAAGGACTTCTTCTCTTCTTCGTCCTCATCATATCCATGCTCTTCGCCCTCAGGCTCCGGGCTTTCCGTCAGAAGCTCTCCGTCGGATGAATTGTCAAAAGAGGGAAAGTCATCAGCCGTGCTGTGTTTTTCTTCCTCTTTATAGGCGTGGCCGGGCTTTTCTTCCTTCTTTTTGGTCGGCTTTTCCTTTTTGGGTTTCCCGGGCTTTTCCTCCCGTGGAAAGACCTTGATGAAAAGGGCCTTAACCAGGACGTCAACGGATACTTCGCCCCCGGCGGGTTTTAGTACATCCACCGCGGCCCGGATGACAAAGAGCATCCAGCTGACCTTCACATGGGCCTCAATGTCGTCTCCTTTCTTGAAGCCCTCGGCCCTGTATCTGACCGGCACAAAAAGAACCGCCGCCAGAAGCAGCAGCACTATACCCAGAATGCAAAGCAGCACTATACCTATGGTCTTTAAAATTGTGAGTAAAATGGTAAGCAGCGCCATTATTTCAAAAATCCTTTGATATCCGCATCACCGGTGTCATGATAGACGCAGGCGGCCAGGGAAACGCAGATGGCCACGGCCTCGTCGTAGGTGGATGCGAACCCCGCCACCGTGGGCGGATGTTCTCTGTAATAAGGTTGAAAAAGACCGGAGGCATGCATGATCTCAAGCTGGTCGCTTCCCTCGGAGAGGATCAGAACATAGATGTCGGGCCTGCCCACCCGGTGAAGGAGCCGCCATCTGTAATAATCGGCGGTTTTTTCCAGGCTTTCGGAGTTATACATTTTTTCCAGAAATCTGATCTTTTTCATAATATATGCGGTAAGACCGGTAATTGGTTCCTACATCATTCTACTAGGCGCTATGGATATTGACAAGCGATTTTTATAACGGATATAATGGAATCTGAGAACGATCCCGTCAACAAAGGAGATTGCCCCATGGAAATGGTCGCCACCCTTGCACTGAACGAAAAACACACCATAGCTGAGGATGTCACCTGTCAGGGAAAGGTCATTATTCCCAAGAACACAAAGGTCACTCCCCAGATAATCCAGAAGCTCAACGCCTTCGGCATCATGGGTGTAAACTGCTACGAGCCTTCGGATTTTGCCACCAGCTATTACGAAAAGATCAGCCTGTCAAAGGACTTCGCCAAATGGAAGACCGCCTATGACACCCAGCTGGTCGCATACAAGGTGGCAGTGGATTCCTTCGTATACAAAAGAATTCCCTTCCGGACCGTAGACCTCATAGCCATAGCAAATGCTCTGGTCAGTGAAAAGATGACGGGCAAGCAGCTCATGACCTATATCAACCTCATGACTCCCAAGGAGGGCGAGCTCTCCTACGCCCACGGTCTCAATGTGGCTCTGATATGCCGTATCTTTGCCCGTTGGCTCAACTGGTCTCCCGAAAACATTGACCTGCTGACCATCTGCGGTTTCGTTTACGACGTCGGCAAAAACATACTGCCCCAGGATATCATCTGGAAGCCGGGCAAGCTCTCAAACATGGAGTACGACCTGATGAAGACCCATGCCTTCCACGCTTACCATCTGCTTTCAAAGACATCTCTGGACCGGCACATATTAAATGCGGTGCTCCAGCATCACGAGCGCTGCGACGGTTCCGGTTATCCTCAGGGGCTTACCGGTCCCGAGATAGACGACTGCGCAAAGCTTGTAGCCATTGTTGATGTGTACGAGGCCATGACAGCTCCCCGTACCTACCGTGCTCCCATGTGTCCCTACAAGGCCATGGCCATTCTGGAGCAGGATTTCTATCAGAAATACGATATCAAATTTATTCAGACCTTCATGCAGCATATCTCCGACGAGCTTATCGGAAATATGGTCCGCCTCAACACCGGCGATGTGGGTGAGGTCATCATGACCAACCGCAACGCTTACTCAAAGCCTTTGCTGAGGATGGACGGCGGCATGGTGCTGGACCTTTCAAAGAGTCCCCAGTTCGCCATCGAAGAGATCGTCTGAACCTGCTATCTCATAAAAATAATCCGGCAGAGGCGCCACAGTCTCTACATACTCTCCCGTTCGCGGATGCTCAAAGCCCAGCACCATTGCGTGCAGGCACTGGCCATGCGCGGCGGGATATTTTTTGTTTACGGCGCTCCTTCCGTAGACCTCATCCCCCAGTATGGGATGGCCCAGGTACGCCATATGTACCCTGATCTGGTGAGTCCTGCCGGTCTCCAGGCGGCACTCCACCAGTGACAGACCGTTCCATTCCTTTATCACCCTGTAGTGGGTGACTGCCCTCCTGCCCTTTCCGGGCTTAGACACAGCCATCCTTTTCCTGTCTTTTTCGCTGCGCCCTATGGGGGCGTCCACAACTCCCTCTTTTTCCTTAAAACTGCCTATGGCAATGGCCACATACACCCGGCGGATGCTGTGTACCTTGAGCTGGGCGGCTATGGATTCGTGGGCCGCGTCGTTTTTACAGGCGATGACGGAACCGGTGGTGTCCATGTCTATGCGGTGGACTATGCCGGGGCGCATAACGCCTCCCACTCCCGAAAGATCCCGGCAGTGAAACAAGAGAGCGTTCACTAAAGTCCCATCCCGGTGAGTGTTGTCCGGGTGGACCACCATGCCCTTTGGCTTGTTGACCACTATTACGTCGCTATCCTCATATAATATGTCTAAGGGAATATCCTGGGGAAGGGCTTCCATGGGAGCGGCCTCGGGGATCTCTACACAGAATTCATCCCCCTCCGCCACTCTGTAGCCCGGTTTTTGAGCCGGAGTCACAAGGCCCTTTTCCAAAAGGCCTGCGGCTCTGGATCTGGAAATGTCGGGAATGGCCGACGCCAGATAGGTGTCAAGCCTTGTGCCCGCATCTTCCGGTTTTACTTTGAGAAAAAGGGCATCGCTCAATTCATTCACCCTCGTCGGAAATTTGTTTTTTCTTAAGGATCTCAAGGTCCTCTTCTTTGTAGACAAAGATGACCAGAATGAACAGCACTGCTGTGCCCACCGTCACGTAGATGTCCGCCACGTTAAAGATGGGAAAGTTGATAAGAGAAAAATAGATGAAATCCACCACATATCCCAGGCGGACTCTGTCCATGAGATTGCCCACGTCACCGGCGGCTACTACCACCAGCACAGCTCTTAATATCCTGTACTTCGACTCTGCGGGGATCTTTTTTAGGAACCAGACCACTGCCAGAATGAAGGCGATCCCTGTGATCGCAAAGAATATCCTTTGGTTCTGGAGCACGCCGAAGGCAGCTCCCCGGTTTTCAAGGTAGCGCAGCTGAAGGGCCCCGGGTATCAGCACTATGGGCTCGGAGTCCTTGAGATGCAAAACTGCCAGATGCTTTGTAAAAAGATCCGCTGCCGTCAGCAGAAAAAATACAAGCAGGTCCAAAAGGATTATAAGGATATAGGGTGTTTTAGAGTCATTCTTTTTCATTAAAGTATATCTCGTTTAAGGCAAATCTCATCTCGTCCTCGGTGACGGTGCGGTCGATAAAGGCCCTGCCTACCTTTTTAAGGAGGATGAACCTGATGGTATCACCGTCTGCCTTTTTGTCGGATTTTGTGAGACGTATTATCTCGTCGATATCTATGTCGTCAACGGTAATGGGAAGGTTGAAGGGCATGAACATATCACGGATCTCGTAGCACTCCTCTGCGGATATGAGCTGCCTGCGGTAGGAAATAATGGCCGCGCAGACACAGCCCAGGGCAACACACTCCCCGTGGGTGAGCTTGAAATCCTTATACTTTTCGATGGCGTGGCCCAGGGTGTGGCCGAAATTCAGAAGAGCCCTCTCTCCCTGCTCCGTGGGATCCTTTTCAACTACCTCTTTTTTGATCATACAGCTTTTGTATATCATCTCTTCCAGGAAGCAGCTCTCCCTGTCGTTGATCTCGTTGAAGCTGTCGATGAGCCAGGCGTAGAAACGCACATCCTTAATGATGCCGTGCTTTAAGACCTCTGCCATGCCGGAGGCAAACTGTCTGCCGTCAAGGCTCTTTAAAGTGGAGGTGTTTATGTACACAAGCTTCGGCATATGGAAGGCGCCAACCATGTTTTTATAGGCGTCAAAGTCCACTCCCGTCTTGCCTCCGATGGAGGAATCGGTCTGGGAAAGAAGTGAGGTTGGAAGCTGAATGAAGCTTATGCCCCGAAGATAGGTGGCGGCCGCAAAGCCCGTAAGGTCACCCACGACTCCGCCGCCGAGAGCTGCCAGCATGTCTTTCCGGTCGAAATGATTCTCTATGAGGAAGGTGTAAAGCTCACGGACCGTGTCCAGGTTTTTGTTTTCCTCTCCCGCCTTCATGGTGAAAACGAAGGCCTTTGCACACACGGTGTCAAATATCTCTTTTACGCTGTCTGCGTACAGGGGCCCAACGTTTGAGTCGGTTACTATGCAGACCTTGCGGCCCGTAAGGGAAAGCTCGGATACAAGAAGCTCCCTGAGCTTTGAGTAATCGGCCTCGATGGCGATCTTGTAGGCCTCTTTGTTTTCGTAGGATACGGATATGGTCTTCAAAATATCTCCTCTTGCTATAAAGGGCAGCCTCTCGGCTGCCCCTGATATATACCTTTGATTATATGATCTTGCTTACGGGTGAGCCCATCCCCGAGCTGTCGCCGAACTCCGGTACATCACCGGAGATGTCCACGCTCCTGGGAGTTACCAGGAAGATGTAATGGGATATCTTCTGGAGATTTCCGCCCATTGCGTAGGTTGAACCCGAGGTGAAATCTATGATCCTCTGGGCGATGGCAACATCCAGACCCTCGAGGTTTAAGTTAACGATCTTGTTTGCAAGGAGAGTGTCGGTGATCTCTCTGGCGTCGTCCACCGTGGTGGGCTTAACCACTACGACCTCCATGCCGGCTGATGTGCCCCTGGTTCGTGACGAAGATCTCATGGGGGTTACCTTTGAGGAACTGCGCTCTTCCCTTCTGGATGATCTGGACTCGGATACCTCTTCGTCTTCTTCATCGTAGAAATCGTCATCGTAATCATCAAAGTCGTCGTCGTTTACCTTGATCGCATTCAAGAATTTGTCTAACACTCCCATTTTTTCCTCCAATCAACAAACCTGAGATCTTAAATTTTACCGTAATCCCGCTCTCCGAATATGCCTGTTCCGACTCTGACACAGGTGGCGCCCTCCGTGACGGCTACCTGATAATCGTTCGACATACCCATAGACAGAACGACATTATGATTATCTCTCAAAAATGGTGTTATGTCAACAGCTAATTTGCTTAAAGCAACAAATACTTGACGATTCTCTTCGGGGTCTACTACATATGGTGCCACGGTCATCAGTCCCCTGATGTTGATCCCCGGGAGCTTGCTCACCTCTTTTGCAAGTTCAACAGCCCCCTCAGATGAGGTCCCGAACTTGGTTTCTTCTTCGGCTACGTTGACCTCCAGAAGGATGTCCACCGTGACGTTGTGCTTTACGGCCTGGGAGCTTATCTCCTTTGCCAGCTTCAGGGAATCCACACTGTGGATCATGCAGACCTTGTCGACAATGTACTTGACCTTGTTGGTCTGGAGATGGCCTATGAGATGCCACCTGACGTCGCCGGGCATTTGGTCGTACTTTTCCACAAGCTCCTGAACGCGGTTTTCGCCGAAGTCCCTGACCCCTGCATCATAGGCCTCTTTCAGCATTTCGACGGGCTTTGTTTTGCTCACGGCGATGAGTGTTACCTCACCGGGGTCGCGGCCGGCCTTTTCGCAGGCGGCAGCTATGTTCTTTTTTACGGTTTCAAGATTTTCTTTTATCATGATATTTCTCCAGTGTGTTTGGACTCCATGGGGCAAGTGACTACAAGCAGCTTTGTGCGAAGTCATATCTCACTCAAAAACAAAATCATCATCATTTACTGAATTACCATCCAGCACAATGTGGTCATAAACCGCCAATCCATAGTCCGTATTGGACTTCACAATGGCGTACTCCCGGTTCTGATAAAGTATGGTGATCTGGGTAAAGTCCGCATATCCTTTATTCATGTTGTAAACCCCGATAAGGGTATCCTTCTTGCCTATCGCAAACTTATCAAGGCTGTCCCTCGTAAGCAGATATTCGCCCAGTCTGAACACCGAGGTGTCAATATAGACCTCGCCATCCGCCCTCTGGTAAACCTGGGCCGGAACGAACTCGGTGGTGACGCTGCCGTCCTCCTTGTAGGTCTCCCGGATAAAGCCGGTGCCCTCCCTGGTGCCGTCGTCTATCAGGTACCTCTCGGGAATCAGGTAGAACTCCTTTTCAACAATCGCGCTGTTGGGTATCTTAAGACCGCGCTTTGCGGAAAGCATCAGCTCTATGTCGAGGTACCTGTCCGTGGCATAGGTGATCATGGAGTTGGTGAAATCCAGCTCGCAGAAATCATGGCCGTTGCCGTCATCGAAGAGGCTGATCTTTCCCCAGGACAGGTCTCCCGTCCGCAGGAACTTCACTTGAACATAGCCCCTGTCCTCAAGCTCCTCACGGCGATCCTTATCAATCGGAATAATGACCGACCAGTTTTCCCTGGTGATGAGCTTAAAGGCGTTATCCCCTGCAGATACCAGAGCGCCCGAGGAGAGCTGGGTCTTTATATGCTCCTCTTCATTGAAGATCTCGGGTGTGATGTCAGCGGGAGTCAGAGTCTCCAGGCCGTCGCTGGAATAGACCACTATGCCGCTCTGTGGTGCGTATCCGAACTTCACAAGGTCAAGGACCGCTTTGTCGTTTATCTGAGAAAGGGAGTCCAGCACGTTTTTGTTGGAAAGCTTCATGACGGTGCCGCTTACTCCGAACTTGAAATCATACACCGCGTCGAAGCTGTAATCCGTGTAGGTACTGCGGTAGTTGATGATCTGGTTTTTCAGCTCGTTCATGTCCTCGGGAGTGAGGGAATCCTCTCTGTCGAAGTCCTTTTTCAGAAGGTCGTTGAGCCTGCCGGAGGAATCCACGGAGTACACCATGGCACCATGGGGAACCCTCTCGCCCTCTCTGGCGTAGTAATTCACGTAGCCGGAATCCGTAGCCTGACAGAGGACCTCTTCCCGAAGGCAGATGCCGCGGTAGGTGTTGTCCACCGCGAGGGAGCCCTCCTTTACCTCGTATCCCGAGATATGCTTTGAAGTAAAATAACCATAGACAACCACCAGCATGTACATGAGTATAATGCCGCCGATGGCCAGTCCGAGCTTTGATTTCTTGGGCTTTGGCATCATTATTATGTTGTCATGTTTGTTAGTGTTTGCCATGGAAATTTTCAGGTGCGTTAACACAAAGCGAGGGGGCCTTAATCTAAGGCCCCCCGCGCGTCCTTTTGTAAAATGCTATTCTATGATCATTGCCTTAACCTCGTCGCAAAGGGTGTCCCTTGAGACTGAGGCGCTTGCGGTGCATTTGATACCGTACTTTTCGGTGAGCCCGTTTATCTTGATAAGTGCTTTTTCAAAATCGGGGCCTGCAATCCTCGCAAACCTGTCAATATATAACTCGGCAAGGTCATGGTCAGCGGAAATGATACCGGCTACAAACCCTGCGAACTCATCAGCGCCGCATACACCGTAATCACTAACGTTTACAAGACGTATGGAGTTTTTGAGCTCGTACATATGGGAGTTGTCCTGATCGAGAAAGACGATATTACCGTCGGTAACCGCTGCGGCCGAATTGGCCTTTTCCAACAGAATCTTTGTCTTTCCCGAACCCTTTTCGCCTGCCAATAACTGTACCATAAAAGAATCCTCCTTAAACTTTTGTAGAGGCAACTGCCTTGTGTAATATTATAATGCATTTCGGCTCAAAGTACAAGATTTAGATCAAATCCTTTCAAGGAGAGCCGTAGTCAGTGCGTAGAGGATACCCCTCTCTTTTGCCCTCATGACAACAGAGATATAGGGATTCCCCGACTTGTCCTTAGTGTAGAGTACCAGATTGTTCCCAGCCGCAATCGTGGTGCCGGTCTTGCCGCCGATCACCGTTATGCCCTCCGGGGGAAATGCGTCGCCCTTAAGGAACAGATTTGTGGTCGCCAGATCCATCTCCCGGGCGCTGCCGTCCGCTGCCGTGTAGGGACAGGTGTAGCTTTGAGCGGAAATGATCTCATTGAACCAGTCGTATTTAACGGCCTCGTTCATCATCAGGTACATGTCGTAGGCCGTGGTGTAATGATCTTCATCGTGAAGTCCGTGAGGGTTGACAAAGTGAGTGCCCTGGGCTCCCAGAGCTGCCGCCTCCCGGTTCATCATGTCAGCAAACCCTTCGACGGAGCCGCCTACCGCCTCGGCTATTGCCACCGCGGCGTCATTGGCGGAGTACATGAGCAGAGCGTGCATGGCCTGGTCGGCGGTCATGGAATCTCCGCTCTCAAAGCCCGCAAGCTGTGCGCCGCTCTCTGTTATCTTTACGTTGGGTCCGCAGGTGATGACATCCTCTTTGCGAAGATGCTGCATTGCCACTATGGCGGTCATGACCTTTGTCATGCTGGCGGGATAAAGACGCCTGAATGCCGCCTCGGAATAAAGGGTCCTTGAATGCCCTGCGTCAAAAAGCGCGGCCGCGGCGTATGAATCCTCGTCGTAGCCTGAGGCAAAGCCCTTTTCCTCTTTTTCAACAACACAGATGTCGTTGCAGAAACCCTCAGCCATATAAGGATGAGAGAAGGATATCCTGAAAGAAGAACCCTCGGGGAGGGAAGAATAAGGCATATCCAGAGGCTTTTTCCCGCAGCCTGTAAACACCGGCAGCATCAGAAGCAGCATTATTAAAAGCAGTGTCCTATTTGTACATTTCACGCCAGTCTAAATCTCCTCTGTCGAGAGACCTGATCAGAACCTCTGCCGTGGCAAGATTTGTGGCTATCGGAATATTGTGGACATCACAGAGCTTTGCGACATTTGCCATGTCGGGCTCGTGATTACCCCTGGTGAGGGGATCCCGAAGAAAGATGATCAGATCTATCTGGTTGTGCTCGATCTGAGCTCCGAGCTGCTGCTCGCCTCCCAGATGGCCTGCCAGATATTTGTGGATGTTGAGGTTTGTAACCTCTTCAACAAGCCTGCCGGTGGTTCCCGTAGCGTAAAGCTCGTTCTTGGCAAGGATGCCCCGGTAGGCGATGCAGAAATTCTGCATCAGTTTCTTTTTTGCGTCGTGTGCGATAAGTCCGATGTTCATGAAATACCTTCCTAAAAACTAACGTAGATCTCTTGGATCCAGCGGCTGTAATCCAATGTTCAGCACGATGCCCAGTCCTATGAAAAGACTGACCAGCGAGGTACTTCCGTAGCTCACGAAGGGCAGCGGAATACCTGTGTTCGGCATAAGTCCCGTGGTAACGGCAACGTTCATGAAGGTCTGGACGCCAACGTTCGTGGCAACTCCGGCACACACCAGCATGCCGGCCAGATCCCTGGAGCGCCGCCCTATCCGGACGACCTGCAGCACGATACACATCTGAAGTATGAGCACAGCCATACACCCTACAAAACCCAACTCCTCTCCGATGATGGCAAAGATAAAATCAGTCTGGGGCTCGGAAATGAAATTACCGTTTTTCACGGAGCCAACCTCGTTGTTTTTATAGCCCTTGCCCGTGAGCATACCGGAGCCTATGGCGGTTATGGAATTCTGCTGCTGATAACCCTCGGTGTTTGAGTACTTATCGGGCTGCAGCCACGCCAGGATCCTGGTCTGCTGGTAGTCCTTGATTATCTTCTGGTCGGGCTGAATGACAGTCACCAGGAGAAGCACCGCCACGGGTATAACCACCGCAAGAACTCCGAATATGATGCGGTTGCTCAGACCCCCTATAAAGAGCAGCACGCAGAATATAACGAAGATCATGATGGTGGTGGAAAGATCCGGCTGCTTAAACACCAGCAGCAAGGGCGGTATCATCAGGATCACCATCTGGGATATCACCTTGAAGGTGTTGAGTTTTTCCCTATGTTTCATAATAAACTGTGCATAAAATAAAATCAACAGAATTTTAGCCAGCTCCGAGGGCTGAAACCTGACCCCCAGAATCTCTATCCAGCGCTGGGCTCCCTTACTGTCATCACCGAAGAGAAGCACCGCCAGCAGCAGGACTATGTTGAATCCGTAGATTATCCAGCTGAAGTTCAGCAGGAAGGAATAATCCACCAGAGACAGGAATATCATCAGGGCCACGCCCAGGACCAGACCCTCGATCTGCCTCATCTGAACCGACTGCTTTGCACTACCGATAATGAAAATGCCGTATATGGACTGGATCAGCGCAAATAGCACCAGTTTAAAGTTGTAGTTTTTTATGCTGTATCTTTTAAACATTAAAGTCTTGCAAGAAACTCCTTGGTTATCCCCTCCAGGATGATCTCGCCGTTCTTCTCATAGGCGATCCTGGCAGGTGACTTTGAAAACAGAGGAGATTTAAGCTCCTTTGAGGAAAGATGAGCGGTGACGCCGTTTATCACAAGCTCCGAGGGTTTCATCTCAAGGGCTGCCACAAAGCATCCCCCTGCGGTAAGCGAACCTTCGGCCTCATCCGTCACCATTGAAAGCTCCGGCGCGTCCTCATCCAGGCTCTCCCCGGCAAAAGCGCTTCCGTAAAGGGTTCCCAGCACCACTATGCTGCCCGAGGACACCACTTTTGCCCCGGGATTCACATCCCCCACGATTATGAGGGCGTGCTCCGCCTCCAGGGTCTGTCCGGATCTGACGGTGCCGGTGTAGGCACGGCTCCCCGCCTCTTCATCCGTTTCCGTGAACTGGTTCACAGCCCTGAAATACACATCATTGCGGCTCTCGTCCTTTACGATGATGCAGCTTATCTGTACGTCGCAGGCGCCGGTTATGGCGCACACCAGTTCATCCTCTTCCTCACCGGTAAGAGGTCTTCCCACAAATGAAATGGCCTTCTTGGCGTTGCCGAAGAACCTGGCGTTTTCCCCGAACTTGGCTCCAACCTCTTTGGCCAGCTCCTCAAAAGGAAGCTCCGGCGAGAGGATCACTTCGAACCCGCTGGGAAAGCTCTTTATTGTGACGTTTGTGTTGTTGCTGCTCATATCGTATCCCCTGTTTAAACCCTGATGCTTAGTCTGATATGATACCGCTGGTGGGTATCTCTGCTCTTCCGGTGATGATATCATCGGGATCCTTTATGTTAAAGGCATACTGGAAGGTATCCCTTGCTACCTCTGCCGCATTGGAGGAGGTGTATCCGTAGGCGATCCTGACGGCTATGGAAAGCTCGGGATCCCTGTAGGGCGCAAACCCTATAAAGAGTGCGTGGTTCGGACGGTTCCTGACCTGCTGTGCCGTTCCGGTCTTGCCCGCCGCATAGACTCCGGAATCTTCAAAAGCAGCGGCATCCTCAACCACTCCTCTCATGCCCGAATGGAAGGCGTTCCAAACGGAATCCGAGGTCTCTATGGTGTTCCTGACGCTGGGTTTATAATCCTCCATCAGCCTTCCCTCCGAGTCGGTCAGCTTGTCCAGAAGGCTTATGTTATAGCAGGTACCTCTGTTGGCGATGCAGGCGGCGTAGCGCCCCAGCGCCACTGTGGTAAAGGAGTTGGTACCCTGTCCGATGGCGGAACGCACGGAGTCCTCATCGGAAATGGTGGGCTCGGCCTCCGTCAGCTCTATTCCGGATTTATCCGTAAGGCCGAACTGGTCGGCATACTTCCTGAGTTTATTCAGACCGGTCTGTGAGCTGTAATGTCCGTAGCCGTCCAGTCCCAGCCTGTAGCCGTCCTCATAAAAGAAGAAGTTGCAGGAGTTCCTGATGGCCCCGGCAACATCCAGCTTGCCGTGGTTGCTGGGATATTTCCAGCACTTGGGGTTGTCGACCTTGTCGAACTCACCGAGACACTCGATGGTCTCTCCCAGGTTAATGACTCCCTCGGTTATGCCCGCCAGGGCGGAAACGATCTTGTAGGTGGAACCCGGTGCCGTCTTCTGCTGTGTGGCGTAGGAGTACAGCGGATTGGAAAGATCATTCTGAAGGCTTGTGTAATAGGCGGCGTCAATGGAGTTTGCCAGCCTGTTGTTGTCGTAGCTCGGGTAGGAAACGCAGGCCCTTACCTCTCCCGTTTGTACGTCGCATATGACGCAGGAGGCGGTACAGGGATCCAGTGCCAGCTGGGCCGGGGTGATCTCAAGGGACCTGATCTCCTTTATCATAAAGTTATAGGGAGTGAGCTCCCCGGACAAAAGCTCCGACTTGGTCTGAAGATCGTCGGTTATGGCGCCCTGTTCGTAAAGAGCCATGCAGATCTGCAGACCGGTGATATCCTCATCACGGATCATATATTTTATGATCTTTCTGGAAAAAGCGTTGTTATCCCTTAAAAGCTCGATTATCCTGTCCACCAGGGCTGTGTAGACCTGGGTGGAATCGGAGTACTGCTCCGCGGTGTCAAGCTTTGTCACATCTATCCACTCCATTGCTATGGCGTGGCGCAGGTACTGGGAAAGGGGAATGCTCTCCGCCTTCCAGGCCTGGTAGGTCTCATCCTTTTCATCCACCATATCGGATCTTAAGATACCTACTGCCGAGGATGAGATGAGCTGGGTGATAAAGCTTTCGTATACCTGGTATTCCTTGTCCAGAAGCTCGTAGGGCGTTGCCCCCTCCAAAAGCTCGCGCTTTACGGATTCCAGGACCCTCTCCTGCTTCTGCTTCATGGCCTCGTTTATCTGCTGTTCGTAGCGGCCGCTCCCCTGCTCACCCATGTGGCCTATGTCCAGTACGCCGTTGTTAAGAAGGGCGTAATAAACATTGTCGATGGGGATGATGATGTTCGCCGCGGACTCGTTTTCCCCCTGGATGTATTCCTTGACATTACGGATCCTGGAGACCACGATACCTGCCAGCTTCTGTTCAAGTATCTTATAAACCGCTGACTGGAGATCCGCATCTATGGTGAGGTAGAGGTCGTTGCCCGCCACGGGTTCGGTCTCGTCAGCCGTCTCAACCACCTTACCCACATTGTCAACGTAAACCTGGCGGTGGCCTTTTTTACCCTGGAGCTGTTTTTCCATCACCTGCTCTATGCCCGCACGGCCGACCATGTCGTTTCTCTCGTAGGAACCGCCGTCGGCGTTGAAGGTCTCAAGCTCCGTCTGGGAGATGATACCCGTGTATCCCAGGATGGGGGAAAGGCTGGGCTCATCTATATACCGGCGCACCGTATCCTCGGCGATGTCAACGCCCTGGAGCTCGGACTTATTTTCCATGATGATGGCCACTGTCTTTTCGGAAAGTCCCGTAGCCACGGTGGTGGCGATATATTTCTGGAAGCTGTTAAGGCTCATGGCGTAGCGCACCGAAACCAGCTTTAACAGCTCATCCTTCGTGTAGCCCTCCATGGGGGCCAGATCCAGCCTGCCCTTTGCGTTCTCGGTGTAGGTGCCTATACCGAATTTGTTTGTACCGCAGAGATAGGCTATCACCTCTTCGGGGGTGGAATCCTTTTCCTTTACCAGAAGGTCCGTGGTCTTGGAACGGCCGTAGATATCCGCCAGAAAACGGAGAAGGGCCTTTCCCTCCACCGTGTACTCAAACCTTCCGTCGCGGCTCAGGGTGATGGGAAATTCCACTGTCAGCTTGTCGCTGTTTGCCTCCACCATCTCGATGAGCCTGTAAATGGTGTCGTTGATCTCACGGTTCTTTGCGGAGCCGGTGGAGTCGTAATTATCCTCCATGGTGACGGAGTAAGCCAGCTCGTCGTAGGCAAGCAGGGTTCCGTTCTTGTCGTATATCTTTCCCCTGGTGCTCTTTATGGACTGCTCCTTCAGAATCTTCAGGGTGAAGTTGTCCTGATAATCCTTTCCGTTTACGATCTGCAGTTCAAAAAGCCTGTGCACCAGAACTCCGAAAAGGATGAACATGAACAGCACAAGGACAAACATCCTGGAGGTTATGAAATTTATGATCTGCTCTCTGATCTCGTTTAGCATTTTATACGAACTTTGCTTCGTTCTCCCTCTCTTTTGCCTCCAGGGATGTGTTTATGGCAAGCACCACCCTGTAGAGCACCAGAGTAATGAGGACGGTGTACACCGCCTCGGGCATCATCACCCGGCGCATGTAGGAAAGAAGGTCCATCCTGCGACGCAGCAGAAACATCACTATATAGACTATGAACCAGTATGTGAAGTCGCTTATGGCGATAAAGATGATGGGAAGCTTGATGTCTTCGGGATAGAATATCCTGTGGAAATATCCGTTGATATACCCCATCAGGGTGTAGATAAAGGCGTAGATCCCGATGATGCCTCCGCCGAAAAATGCATCCGTCAGAAGGCCGCAGACAAAGCCCACCATCATGCCTTCATTCTGCCCCCTCATGAATCCGAAGCAGGAAACCAGCATCAGGACCGCGTTGGGTGCCACTCCGGAAAAGGCTATGGCCTTAAAGAGGGTACCCTGCATTATAAAGATGACGAGTATCATCAAAAAAGAAACCAAAACTCTTTTCATTGACTCTTATCATTCTCCGAATTTGTCGCTCTTCAGCTCTTTGATGATGAGCACCACATCCAGGTGGG
This sequence comes from Lachnospiraceae bacterium, assembly GCA_017544285.1. Lineage (GTDB taxonomy): Bacteria > Bacillota > Clostridia > Lachnospirales > Lachnospiraceae > UBA1753. Next base: position 31,749 of record JAFYEL010000115.1, read on the forward strand.
CAAAGTCCACGCCGGGGGTGATGGTGCCGGATCTGGTGAGGTTGTTGTTGTCAGTCTCCACGGAGCTGATATAGCCGATGTTTATTCCCGGAAGATACTTGTCCGAGATATCGCTGGTGACCACCACGTCACCATTTGCCACCGTGCCTTCCTCATCCACCAGCTGGGAAAATCTGATCTGCCCCTGTTCCATCAGCAGCAGGTCTCCCGTCACCATCAGATGGTCGGAGGTGGAAAGTACCTGAGCACTGACATTTGAAGCGTCGTCTATTATGGACCTGACTCCCGCCCAGTTGGGGCCGACCTCGGTGACTATACCGACCAGGCCCGAGCCGGACATGACGTTCATATCTTTTTCGATGCCGTCTACCTCGCCCTTGTCTATGACGAAATTGGAAAACCAGTTTCCGGCATCGCCGGCGATGACTCTGGCACCTATCTTTTCGTAGCCCGAATATTTCCGGTCAAGCTCGTACAGGTCCCTCAGCTCGTTGAGTTCGTACTTGTCCTGTACCAGGTTGTAGTTCTCGATCTTAAGCTCGTCGAGCTCGGCCTGGAGCTTGTTGTTCTGCTCCATGACCTTGCGGAGCTCCTTCAGGTCATCGGCTCTGGTGGCCACGGTGGAACCCAGGGTCTTAATACCCTTCTGAAAGGGCACCACCAGATACCCCGACACATAGGAAAGGGGTGTCTGTATGATGTCCGTGGTATAGCTCACCACCATCAGAAGCACGCAGACAAGGGTAAGTATCAGCAGCACATATCTGCTGGAAAGCTCTATTCTCTTGTGTGTGATCCTGACTCTGGGCATTACTTGGACATTCCCTGGATAGAATATGCAACGGATTTGTAGTTGTCGTCATTTATGACCCTGGCCAGTCCGCAGGCTACGGAGTCCGCAGCGTTCTCAGCGATATTGACCTTAAGATTGGTGCCGGCGGATATGAGCTCACCCAGGTGGTTCGTCCTTGCGGAACCGCCTGTGACATATATGCCGTGCCTGTAGATATCTGCGGCAAGCTCCGGAGGAGTGCGCTCCAGGATCACCTTAATGTTGTCGATTATGATATCAAAATGCTCCTTTAGAGCCTGGTCCACCAGCTGTGTGGGGATCTCTCTCTCAACGGGAAGGCCGGTGACTATATCCCTTCCGTATACCACGGCGGGAAGTCCCTCGTCCTCAAGCTCCTTTAAGCTGACCTTGACAGCCTCTGCGGTCTTGCCTCCGATCATGAGGTTGAACTCTTTTCTCACAGCTGCCCTTATGGCCTCGTCGAACTTCTGGCCTCCGGTCTTGATGAGCTTTGAGAGCACGATACCGCCCAGGGAAAGAATGGATATCTCTGTGGTCGCAAAACCTATATCAACCACCAGTACGCCCTGGGAGTTCTTTACATCAATATCAAGGCCCAGGCCGTCGGCTATGGCCTTTTCCACCACCATGATCTTTCTGGCCTTGACTCCGGCGTCCTTTACAAGATCAAAGAAGGAACGCTTCTCAACCTCAGTAACGTCGGTGGGCACGGAGATATAGTAGTCCGCTCCCGCAGCCTTTGAACCCGCCAGATCCTCGATGAAACACTTGAGCACCGTCTGCATGTTCTTGATGTCGGCGATGACGCCGTTGGTGAGGGGATAGGAAATATGTATGTTCCCCGGAGCTTTTTCGTACATCTCAAAAGCCGAATCACCGTAGGCAAAAAGCGTGTCCTTATTCTTTATGGCGATGATGTTTTTTTCGTTTAAGATAGAGTCGTCGGCACTGTAGTAAATCTTGATGTTTCCCGTGCCCAGATCTATGCCGAATGAATTGCTCATTTTTCACTTATCCTCGAATGCAGTTCCTGAAGCGACCTCACCTCGCCCTGAGGATTGGTCTTTATGTAGTGTATGCCCTCCGCGGTGACCTTTGCTGCGGCTACCGTGGTGATGTAGGGCGTCTTTGCCTTGATGGCTGCCTTGCGCAGATAGCTGTCGTCGTGTACGCTCTCCTTTTTGCCCACGGGGGAGTTGATGATCAGTGAGAACTCGCCGTTAGTGATCATATCGCAGATATTGGGTCTGCCCTCGTAGAGCTTTTTAACCTTGATAGAGGGAACTCCCGCAGCCTCAAGGGCCGCATGGTTTCCGGAGGTTGCGTATACGGTGAAGCCGTCCTGTGAAAGGCTTCTTGCGATGGAGATCATCTCCTCTTTATCCTTGTTGTTTACGGATATCAGCACGTTGCCCTCAAGCGGAAGCTTTGACTGAACGGCCTCCTGTGCCTTGAAGAACGCCTCGCCGTAGGAATCCGAAAGTCCCAGTACCTCTCCGGTGGAGCGCATCTCGGGTCCGAGAACGGGATCAACCTCGGGGAACATGTTGAAGGGGAAGGCTGCCTCCTTTACTCCGTAGTAAGGGATATTCCTCTCCTTGAGATCCTTGAGGGGTGAAGGACGTCCAGTGATGGATGAGGTTGCGATGTCCGTTGCCAGCGGCACCATGCGGATGTCGCAGACCTTTGATACCAGCGGCACCGTACGGGATGCTCTGGGGTTTGCCTCCAGTACGAAGACCTTGCCGTTTTCGATGGCGTACTGCATGTTCATAAGTCCCTTTACATGCATCTGCTCCGCTATCCTTCTGGTGTAGTCCTTTATAACCTCTACGTTTTCGGGGCTGATGTGCACCGAGGGAATGATGCAGGCCGAGTCGCCGGAATGTACTCCCGCCAGCTCTATATGCTCCATTACCGCGGGAACAAAGGCGTGCTCTCCGTCGGCTATGGCGTCTGCCTCGCACTCAAGCGCATGGTTTAAGAATCTGTCTATGAGGATGGGCCTGTCGGGGGTAACTCCCACGGCTGCTCCCATGTACTCTCTCATTGATTCGTCGTCGTATACCACTTCCATTCCGCGGCCGCCAAGTACGTAAGAGGGCCTTACCATAACAGGATAGCCGATCTTCTTTGCAATAGCGATGGCCTCGTCTGCGGTGGTCGCCATTCCCGACTCGGGCATGGGTATTTCCAGTTTGTCCATCATCTCGCGGAAACGGTCTCAGTCCTCTGCCAGGTCGATGACCTTGGGTGAAGTGCCGAGGATGGTGACGCCGTTCCTTTCAAGCTCTGCGGCGATGTTGAGAGGAGTCTGGCCGCCGAACTGCGCGATGACGCCCAGGGGCTTTTCCTTGTTGTAGATACTCAGCACATCCTCAACCGTCAGAGGCTCGAAGTAAAGCTTGTCGGAGGTGTCGTAATCCGTGGATACGGTCTCAGGGTTGCAGTTTACGATTATGGTCTCAAAGCCCAGCTTTTTCAGGGCCATGGCTGCATGTACGCAGCAGTAGTCGAACTCTATACCCTGTCCGATCCTGTTGGGTCCGCCGCCCAGGATCATGATCTTTTTGGTATCGGTGTTTACGGGGTTTTTGTCCTCTCCGTTGTAGGTAGAGAAATAGTAGGCCGAGTTTTCGGTGCCGGACACATGAACGCCCTCCCACCTCTGGGAAACTCCCAGTTCAAGCCTTTTGTTCCTGATTTCGCTCTCGGAAACCTTGAGGATGTCCGCAAGATATCTGTCGGAGAAACCGTTCTTCTTGGCGCTGATAAGAGCCTCGTTGGCGGGAAGCTTTCCTTCGCTCTTTTTAAGCTCTTCCTCTTCAAGTACAAGCTCCTTCATCTGGGTGAGGAAGTATTTCTTTACCTTTGTGATCTCGTGGATCTCGTCCTCGGTGGCTCCGGCTCTCAGTGCCTCGTAGATGAGGAAGTATCTCTCGGAGCTGGGTGTGGCAAGGGCCTTCAGAAGCTCTGCCTTGCTCATGGTATCGAAGTTCTTTGCGTGGCCCAGACCGTAGCGCCCGTTCTCAAGGGAACGGATGGCCTTCTGGAAGGCTTCCTTGAAGGTCTTACCTATGCTCATGACCTCGCCTACCGCACGCATCTGTGTGCCGAGCTTGTCCTCAACGCCCTTGAACTTCTCAAAGGCCCAACGGGCAAACTTGATCACCACGTAATCTCCGTCGGGAACGTATTTATCCAGTGTACCGTACTTGCCGCAGGGAATTTCGGAAAGGGTGAGGCCCGTGGCCAGCATTGCCGAGACCAGTGCGATGGGGAAGCCCGTAGCCTTTGAGGCAAGGGCGGATGAACGTGAGGTACGGGGGTTGATCTCTATTACGATGATCCTGTCGTCCACGGGGTTGTGGGCGAACTGTACGTTGGTACCTCCGATGACCTGTACGGAATCGACTATCTTGTAAGCCTGCTCCTGGAGACGCTTCTGTACGTCCTCGGAGATGGTGAGCATGGGCGCCGAGCAGAAGGAATCGCCGGTGTGAACGCCCATGGGATCTATGTTTTCGATGAAGCAGACGGTGATCATATTGCCGTCCGCATCCCTTACTACCTCGAGCTCAAGCTCCTCCCAGCCGAGGATGGACTCCTCCACCAGAACCTGTCCCACCAGGGAGGCCTGAAGGCCTCTGGCACAGACTGTGCTCAGCTCCTCTTTGTTGTATACGAGGCCGCCGCCGGCACCGCCCATGGTGTAGGCAGGGCGGAGAACAACGGGATATCCCAGCTTATCGGCTATGCCCAGGGCCTCCTCAACGGAGTAGGCAACCTGTGAGCGGGCCATCTCTATGCCCAGGCTGTTCATTGTGTTCTTGAACTCTATCCTGTCCTCGCCTCTCTCGATGGCGTCGACCTGTACGCCGATGACCTTAACGTTGTATTTATCAAGGATGCCCTTCTTTGCAAGCTCGGAACATAAATTAAGTCCCGACTGTCCTCCGAGGTTGGGGAGCAGCGCATCGGGACGTTCTTTTTTAATTATCATCTCGAGTCTCTCGACATTGAGGGGCTCGATATATGTAACATCCGCGGTCTCGGGATCGGTCATTATGGTGGCGGGATTGGAGTTTACCAGTACTATCTCATAGCCCAGCTTGCGAAGAGCCTTGCAGGCCTGGGTACCGGAATAATCAAACTCACAGGCCTGTCCGATAATGATGGGACCCGAGCCGATGATGAGCACTTTATGGATATCTGTTCTTTTGGGCATAGCATACCTCCTGTTCCTAAACCAAAACTGATACATTTTACCATTCTTTCGGTGGTTTAGTCAATTGGAATGTGGCCTCGTCAGTTCACTTTCTCATATAAAATCTTCCCTCATGGGGCTGAAGATATCAAGCAGGATGCCTTCTTCAAGACAGACGCAGCCATGCTCGATGCCATCCCTCTTAAGCAGGGTATCACCGGCTTTGACCACCTTTTTCTCATCGCCGATGGTAAACTCAAAGCTCCCCGATACCGCGTATGTGATCTGGGTGTGGGGATGATGGTGAAGGGCCCCCACCGCACCCTTTTCAAAATGGTTTTCCACAGTCATGAGGCCGTCCGTGTAGGCCAGGACCTTGCGTACTACGCCTTCCCCCGCCTTTTCTCCGTCGATCTCGGAATTAAATACCCATTTTTCGTTTTTAACAGTCTTCATTTCATTTGCCTCCCTGAAGATCTCTTTTAACAACAGGTTCAGTTTAATATAAATAATACCGGAATGCAAAAGTTACAGCATTGAAAGGGATTTGAAATCCGCGTTGAGAAATCTTCCCCTGAAGATCCCGGCACTTTTTTCAAGTTCCGAAAGCACCTCCGGCGTCACATTGAAGGAAAACAGCTTTTCTACCCTGGTCGCGGCTATATGGTTTATGGCGTTCACCGCCCCAACCGACAGGTCGGGAACCGCCGAGGCCCCGGGGAATTCCCCGTTCACGGCTATGGCCTTCATCTCAAAGGCACATCGCACCAGCCTGGGATCGATGGAAGAAGTCTTTGCCACTATCTTTTCCAGCATACGCAGGGACACGTAAAGCAGGGAGAGCATCTGTCTTTCGTCAAGATTCTCCCTGGTGTAATAGTCCGCCACCTCGAGGAAATACATGCCCAGGCATGATATATCAAAATCGGTCCTTAAGGCCTCGAAATAGTTCTCAACCCTCAGATTGAGCAGGGAGTAGGCATCCCTCGAGGGGAAGAGGTCGAACTCACCGAAGGTAAAAGGGGAGCAGGCGGCCAGGTGTCTGCTGCCCTGCCGTCTTACTCCCCTTGCAAAAACGGTGATCTTTCCGAAATCCGAGGAAAGCACCACAAGCCTCTTGTCGTACTCTCCCAGATTTGAGGTTTTAAGTATGATACCCTTTGTGGTAACGTGTTCGTTCATTCCTGTGTATCTTTAGGGTTATAACCATAGTTCTTCATGAGAAGCTCGGAATCTCTCCAGTCCTTCTTAACCTTTACCCAGAGCTTCAGGTTTACCTGACAGGCCAGCAGCCCCTCGATCTGCTCCCTTGCCTTGGTGCCGATCTTTTTCAGCATGCTTCCGCCCTTGCCGATGATGATGCCCTTGTGGCTGTCCCTCTCGCAGATGATGGTGGCGTCTATGTTGACTATCTTAGGGGTTTCCTTCATGGACTCGATGACAACGGCGATGCCGTGGGGGATCTCGTCGGAGAGCTGGCGAAGGGCCTGTTCCCTGACCATCTCGGCCACTATCTGCCTCTCGGGCTGGTCCGTCACCGTGTCTTCGTCGTAAAAGGGAACGCCCTCGGGAATGTATCTGAATATGGTGTCCACAAGCTCCTGCCTGTTTGTGCCCTTAAGGGCTGAGACGGGGACGATCTCGTTAAAATCAAAGGCCTGCCTGTAGGTCTCGATAAAGTGGAACACCTCTTCCTTTTTCACTGTGTCTATCTTGTTTATCACGAGGATGACCGGAACCTTTGCCTTTTCAAGCTGTTCCATGATATGTCTTTCACCGGCGCCAATGAAATCCGAGGGCTCCACTAAAAAGAGCACCACATCCACATCCTTAAGGGTGTGCTGTGCCACGGAGACCATGTACTCTCCCAGCTTATTCTTTGCCTTGTGGATACCGGGGGTGTCAAGAAATACTATCTGCCCTCTCTTTTCCGTGTAGACTGTCTGTATTCTGTTCCTTGTGGTCTGGGGCTTGGAGCTGGTGATGGCTATCTTCATGCCGATGACCGAATTCATCAGGGTGGATTTACCCACATTCGGTCTGCCTATCAGCGCCGCAAAGCCCGCCTTCTGTTTTTCCATATGCTAAAAAAGGTTCTTAACCTTGTTGAAAAGTTCTTTTTCCTCGTTGATACGCTCTTCTCCGCCAACCACGCAGATGTATCCCGGATCCGTCAGGGCCCTCACATAGGGTGCCAGGGATCTGACCGTTTCTTTGTCGGTGGAAAGGATCTCGTCTCTCTCCTTCTGGATGCTCTCAAAAGAGCGGCCCACCACAAACTGGGCAAGGCCACGGTCGCACCTCATCTTGGGAGTGAGTGGCGTGTCAACCACTGCCATGGTACCTATGATATACTTGCTCATATCCCTGTCCGAGGCGTCAAAGTTCTCGACATAGGATGCGGCGTTTTTGTAGACGTAGTAAGTCTTTCCGATATTGGGATCCCTGTAGGATACCATGAAGGAATCGCCGTTCCTTCCGAAGCCGGACATACAGCCGTAGGCTCCGCCCTTGACCCTCACGTTTATCCACAGGTAATCGTAGCCCAGTATGGTCTTAAGCACCCTCAGTGCACCGTTGTACTCAAGGCCCGCAGCCTTGAAATTGCCTGCCATTGCTGCGTACTGTACCATGGATGAGCTCTTGAATCCCTCGTTCTTCTTCTCGTGGGGCAGCTCGATCTTTGTGGCAGGGTGAGGCGCATCCGACAGCTTTTCCATAAAGGCAGGTATGCGGTCCATCACCTTTTTAAGTGCCTCCCTGCTGCCTCCGATGCTGACGATCAGGTTGTCCCTTCCGAAGATCATGGGGATCACCTGTGTAAACTTTTCGGTAAGCTCCTGCTTTTTATTGTCGAAATCCTCCAGCAGTCCGTCGATGAACCGGTAGAACTCATAGCCGCCGGTCATATCCTCGTAAAGGGAGGAATCCGAGAAATATCCCATGGCGCGCTTGGAAGCCATGGAGTGCCCGGATGAGAGCATAGCCATCTGCATGCGGCTCTTCATCATCTGGAGCATTTCCTTTATCCTCACATACTCATCCAGCTTTGAGAAAAAAATGATCTCTTCTATCATGTCAAAGGCGAAATCCGTCATGTCCATGAGCATCTTTGCATCAACCTCGATGGCGGGTACTATCATATCCTCACGGTTGTACACGGACTGGGTCACGGTGATGCCGCCGGTCTTTGAGTTTATCTCGTTGGCAAGGTCAAAGTAGGAATACCTTTCGGTGGAAACCATGCCGTAAAGTGACCGAAGGAGAGCCGCATAACAGGCCAGCTCCATGGGTATAGATCTGATGTCAAAAAGCAGGGTCAGGTAGCTGATACCGTTGGTATTCACAGCGTGGTAAAGGTATCTCACCCCGTCCTTTTCGATGAGCTCATTGTCGATGGGCTTTGCCTTTTTCTCAATGTCGGAAACCTTGAGCATGGGGATGGAGGCAAGCTCCTCCGGTGTGGAAGGCTCCTCCTGGTATTTCTTAAGGGCCGCGGTTTTTTTGGCAAGCTCCTTTATCTGTGTATCGGAAAGGCCCGCCTTGTACTCTTCCATCTTCGAGGCAAGGGCCGCCTCCTTCTTCGCGGTAAGACCCTTCCTGGGAACGGAGACTATAACGGCGCTGTGGTTGTTGTCTATGAGATACTTTCTGATGATCTCTTCGAAGTAACCGGTGGCCGCCTTTTCCTTAAGGAACTCAATGGTCTCGGTGGCGCTGATGTGCATGAAGGGATCCTTGTCGTCATAGAGCCAGCTGTCAAGGCACTGGAGTCCGTACATCAGACCCTTGGGATAGGCGCCGAAATCAGCCTCGCGGTACTTGAACTCGAAGTAGTTGATGCCAGCCTCAAGGGATTTTTTATCAACTCCCTTTTCCACTATCTCCTCAAGAGTCTCTCTCACCATGGAGACAAACCTCTCCTTTTCGGAGGCGTTGGTGTTTTTGATCATAATGGAGAAGTAAGGCTGCAGTACCCCGTTCTCGTAGGAGCTCATGACATCGGAACAGATGCCCGAGCGCAAAAGCTTTTCCTTAAGAGGAGCTCCCGGTGCCGACAAAAGAACATAATCCACTATCTGGAAGGCCAGGTAAAGCTCGCGGTTTAAGACGGTATCCACCACCCAGGAGCACTCTATGTAGGTATTATCCTGAGTCTCCTCC
>JAFYEL010000116.1 GCA_017544285.1 Lachnospiraceae bacterium
ACTCCTCTCAGAAGCATTGTGCTTCCACTTGTAAGTGCAGCAGAGGCAAGTACCATCTTGCCGATCTTTACTACATGGTCAGGGTTTTTCGGATCGTAATTGTTTATATCAATGCCATATGTGGCGAGGGCGTTTGATTTGATACTGCCATCGGCGCAGGCAGGAGCAAGTCCGAACTTCTTTCCTTCCTCCTCATATTTTGCGGACAGACCGAGAGATGCGCCAAGCGAAAACTCAAGCTGAGATGATTCCAACAGACTGAGCTTTCTTGTGCCTTCACTATACTCATGAGTCAGCTCCAGCGAAGGCGAACGTCCCAGGGTTCCGTCAAGGCTGGCAAGATTCAACCTTATATCACCAGAATCCACTCCCGGGCCCATAGATGCCTTAAGCTGTGTATTCATGGTGCCCTTCCAGGTCTGGGAAAAGCTTACGGGTGTAGCGGTGGCCTCAAGGTAACAGTATCCGGAAACATGGTCAGTTTAGTAAGATCTCCGTCCTCAGACTTGCCGTCATAAACAAAGATCTCAAATTTATGCTGATTTCTGAATCCCGTGACAGTTTTTACACTTTCATCGTCATTGAGCACTTTACTGATCACGATATAGCCATCGTCATCCGTCGTGTCGGTCTTTGTGATCAGAGGTTCCGCTTCGGGAGCCGATCCCGGTGCATGAGCTATACCTGCGTTATACATCGACCAGGTTATCTCTTTGTTTTTGAGCGGATCACCGTTTTCATCCACCACCCTGTATTTTGCATAGGCAGTGCCGGTGCCGTTTACTTTTGCGGTGAAATCCTTTTTGTTGGCTGCGCTGCCGATACCGGCAACGGCTTCATATACAAGCCACCTTCCATTAACAATATTCCAGTTTTTATTGGGATCATAGTATACAACAGTATTACTCGGGAAATACTGGTAATCAACGAGAATAGCTTCTCCCGTATAATAATCCAACGGTTCATCTCCGAGGAATACTGCTTTTTTCAGTCCCGACTCACCAAACGTATACTCGGCAATACTTGAAAAGCCCTCAGGGAATACCACTTCTGTGATTCCATTGCATCCCACAAACGCTCTGTCCCTGAGCGTTTTTAATGAAGACGGAAGTGTCATCCTTCCGGAAAGTCCGGAATACTTAAATGCACTATTCTCTATCACTTCAACCGTGTCCGGAATCTTAATACTCTTGAGGCTCTTGCAGGAGTCAAAGCATTCAGCAGATATTTTTTTCAAATTCGGAGGAAGTTCAACCGAACTGACCGAGCTGTGAAAAAAAGCGGATCCGCCTATAGATGTAACAGAATCCGGGATTTTGATCGATTCAATGGTGCTGAAAGCGAAGCAGCCTCCGCCTATCGTTTCAAGAGAGTCCGGAAGAATGATCTTTTTTACATAAGTATTGCCAAAAGCACCCGGCATATCTTTGAACTTCGAACGAACGATTATCGTAGGATCTTCACCTGTCAGCGAGATATGTGCAAATGAATTTTCCTCTATCTCAGTTATGTTTTCAGGTATTATCAGTGTTTCCGTATTAATAAAACGCACACCTAAAAAACAGCCCTCGCCAATCTCTTCAACATTTTTTAAAAAATCATCATTTTCAAGTCTAAGCTCATAAAACAGCTCATTGCCAAGACGTCTAACGCCCGACACCTTCACATTAACGTCAAGACCGACTGCGGGTACAGTGACCAGAGCGTCGTGAAAAGGGCTGTACTTATCCTTTCCACGATCATAATCATAGGTACTGCTGTTTCCTGTTCCGATAATGACTAAGTCCATATGAGCCGAGTCATAGAACTCGTGCCCCAGATAGCTCATTGTGTATTTATCACTGTAAGTGAAGTCCATGGTGTAATAAACATCATCACCGCATTTACCTTCAAGATGAACAGGCTTTACGTAATCATCTTCAGATGCATAGACAGAAAATGCCCCTGACAGGCACATCACCATGATAGCAACTATAAGGAACAGATTTTTTATTTCTTTCACGGTAAACTCCAATACATAGCATTCAAATACGCATAGTTACACACTATTACAAATATACCACAACCTCCCGGTTTTGTGTCAAAAATCACCTTTCATTTTGGCTCATTTCCTGATGTTTTAAAACTCAATCATTTTTTCCATGAGTTTGGAGCGATTTTTAACACTTTTTCCATGAGTTCACTCTCAGAGTGTTTTTCACGGAATAAAGGCACAAAGCTCCGCGTAAAAATGGTTTGCAATAAAGATTTGTTTGATATAAAATGATTAGGTAAACATAGTTTGTTTCAGAGGTAGATTATGGCTGACAACGATCTTAAAATTCTGATCTGCGATGATTCCCTGCTGGCCCGCAGGGCCCTTCGCGAAAACCTCAAGACCCTTAACTGCACCAATATCTTCGAGGTTTCTGACGGCCAGGCGGCAATTGACATGTACAAGCAGGAGCATCCGGACATCACATTTCTGGACATCGTAATGCCTGTAAAGGACGGCATCACTGCCGTAAAGGAGATATGTGCCTACGACAAGGACGCATACCTTATCATGGTGTCCTCAGTCGGTACCCAGGCTCACCTTAAGGAAGCTCTTAAATCAGGCGCCAATGATTTCATCCAGAAACCCGCTACTATCGAACAGCTCAAGGCAGTTATCACCAACGCCGTCACCAAATGAAAGGTTGATGTATGTCAAAAAAGGATCTTTACATTAATGAGCTTACCTCCTGCCTTAAAGAAATGGTCAGTGAAGACCTCAAGGCCGGAGCTGCCGCTCCTCTATCCGATATCCCCGGCGGCTGCTATATTTCGCAGCTCATAGTGGGTGATTACACCGCATTCACGGCGCTGTACGCGGAAGAGTCGGCGTTGAACGGCTTCGCAAGCGCTTACGCCAAGTTTGATGTGTCCCCCGATGACAGGGATGAGATACTTGCGGATTTTCTTAATATGACAAACGGCCGTTTTGCGGTGCTGCTTTCCAATTCACAGTCCGTCGAGTGCACCCTCTCCGTTCCGGAGTACAAGCCCCCGGGAACGGTTACCTTAAGAAGCGATTCCGTGGCGATCCCAGTGGAGTTCCCCTTCGGAAGCATCTGCTTCATTTTTTCCGAATAAATGCAAAATAAAAGCCCTTCGCTCAAAAAACAGGCGAAGGGCTTTTTTAATCTTCAATCAAATTGTTCAGGAAAGGAAATCCCTGACAGCCTCATCAAGCTTCTCTTTGTCGTAAACCCGGTCATGAAGAACTTTGGCATCCCTGATCTCGCTGATGGCGGCGGGAATATCGACTCCGGAAAGCTTTGAAAGGTCATCCGCAAGGTCAAGATCGGCCTTCCCCGCATAGGAAGGATCGATGGCTGTAAGCACTGACTTCATGAACTTATAAGGCGAGGCCGTGGATGCGATGACCGTTTTCGTCTTATCCCCGGTCTCCTTCACATATTTATCATATGCAAAGCCGGCCACTGCTGTATGGGTATCTATGATATAGCCCGTATCCTCGTAGAGGCTCTTTATCTTTGCTCCGGTCTCTTCCATGGAGGCGTACTCACCGGTGAAATCCTCAAGCCGTGCTTTCATATCGGCGGTGATCTCGTACTTTCCGCCGGTCTTAAGGCTTGTCATCAGCTCGGCAGTCTTTTTCGCGTCATCGCCTGCAATGTGATAGATCAGCCTCTCAAGGTTGGAAGAGATAAGGATGTCCATGGAGGGTGAAGTTGTGAGGATGAACTCACGGTTCCTGTCATAGACTCCGCTCTCAAAGAAATCAAAGAGGACCTTATTTTCATTGGATGCGCAGATAAGCTTTCCGATAGGAAGACCCATGCGCTTTGCGTAATAAGCCGCAAGGATGTTGCCGAAGTTTCCTGTGAGCACGGTGATATTAACCTTATCGCCCTCTTCGATATAACCCTCTTTAAACAGCTGGGCAACCGCATACACATAGTAAACGATCTGGGGTACCAGACGCCCGATGTTTATTGAGTTTGCCGATGAGAAAACAAAGCCCTTTTCCTTCATGAAGGAGGCAAAGCTCTCATCCTCGAATATCCTCTTAACCGCGCTCTGGCAGTCATCAAAATTTCCGTTTACACCGACAACTCTGACGTTACCGCCCTTCTGGGTCACCATTTGGAGCTCCTGAACGGGAGAAACTCCTCCCTTGGGATAAAATACCAGTATCCTGGTGCCGGGTACATCGGCAAAGCCCGCAAGTGCAGCCTTTCCGGTATCGCCCGAGGTGGCGGTAAGGATGACTATCTCGTCCTTTATGCCGTTCTTTTTGGCACTGGTGGTGAGCAGATGGGGAAGAATGGAAAGGGCCATATCCTTGAAGGCGATGGTCTTTCCGTGGAAAAGCTCAAGATAATAAGCTCCGCCGGCCTTCACCAGGGGCGCGATCACATCGGTGTCGAACTTTGAGTCGTAGGCTCTTTCAATGCAGCCCCTGAGCTCCTCTTCGGTAAAATCGGTGAGGAAGAGCTTCATTACCTCATAGGCGGTCTGCTTGTAATCCATCCCGGAAAGCTCGGACAGAGTGATGCCAAGCTCGGGCACGCTCTCGGGCACGAATAGTCCGCCGCCGGGAGCCAGTCCCTTTAAAATAGCCTGGGATGCGCTTACATTTATGGAATCGTCTCTTGTGCTTTTGTACTGCATAATGATCTCCGTATATGATCTGTGATCAATAATAGAAAATATGGTTCTTGTATCTGAAGGCCACAGTCTTGTTGGCCCATACCGCATTGGAGTGAACGCTCTTGAAATAGAGTACTCCGGGGGCGTTGTTCTCACCGTTAAGTGCTCTCTTCACTGCTCTTACCGCAACCTCGTTGGGCTCAACAGTGGCGTAACGTCCGTTGGCGTAGGGCTGGAACTGTCCGGTCTGGGAAACCACAGCCGAAACGGTGACGGGGTACTTGTAGCTCTTCATGCGGTTCAAAATAACATTTGCCACCAGGAGCATGCCCTCTTCGCCCTCTCCGCCGGCCTCCGCAAAGACCATGCGTACCAGAGCGTTGTAATCCTTTACGGAAAGTCCGCCGTATTTGTCGTCAACAGCGGGGCCCACATCGTCCCAGTCCTCGTTGCCGTAGATCACGGCATTGTAGGAATCTGCGGTCTTGGTGATGCGCTTTAAGTCCTCATCGGTATAAACAGGGGCTCTCATTTCCTTCTGCCTCACCACGGGGCTCACCTCTTTGAGGCCTGAGTCACCGGCCTTTTCATCGGCAACCGTAGTTTCCTCGGTAAGTTCCTCCGCAAGGATGGGGGTGGTCTGCAAGGTCAGGGATGTGACCGCGCAGATGATACAGATCGTTTTTCTTAAAATATTGCTTTTCATGGCTACACTTCCAATAAATACTAATGTTCCAAAACAATATAGTACCACTCTCGCCCCTGTTATGTCAACTAATTCTTACTTATCGGCAGCCTTGGTGACAAATCCGGTAAGATTACCCTTACCCTTGATCTTCACGGTGCCGTCATCCACATTCACCGTCAGGACCTAGTACATCTTCTTGCCAAGCTTCTTTAACTTACTGCCGGAAGGATCAAGCTTTGCCTTAACGCTCTTTACGGATGCACCGGGAGTCTTTGATAATGTGTTCATAACATAAGTCCTTTCCGTGATAAGCAATTGTAAAAGCAAATAAGCAAGGGGATTATACCAAAATTAAGGGTCAAAAAAAGCGACAGCCGGGAAGGCGCCCGGCTATCACTTTCTTCTGAGGAAGCATTATTGAGATTACTTAGTGTCAAACGTAAAACAGGTGTCCGCCGTAGGATGCCACAAGTGTGCGGTTTCCCCAAACGGGACCGTTCTTTGCGCTCCTGAAATAGAGAGCGCCGGGAACGTGGTTCTCACCTGAGAGTGCTCTGTTAACCGCACTCATGGTTGCCGCGTCCGGAACCGCTGCGGCGTATCTGCCGTTTCTGACGGGACCGAACTGTCCGGGCTGTGAGATAACTCCGATGATGCTGGAGGGATATTTGTAGCTGTTTACCCTGTTAAGGATAACGTTTGCGATGAGGAGCATGCCCTCTTCGCCCTGGGTATGTGCCTCTGCGTAGCAGATCTTGCAGAGAGCCATGTATTCCTGATCGGATACTCCGTACTTGCTGCCCTCAGCGGGTGCTGTTGCGCCGAGAACCTGTGCGTCCTGCACGGGAGCGGGAGCCTCGGGTGCTGCCTCGGGCTCGGGAGCGGGTGCCTCTTCAGCCTTCTCCTCTTCCTTTGCGGGAGCCTCGGGTGCTGCTTCGGCCTTCTCCTCTTCCTTCTTCTCTTCTTTGTACTCGCCCTCCTGAGATGCCTCGGACTCGGAAACATCTACATGCTTGAAGGCTACGCCGTCGGAATCATCGCCGTCAAAGAAATCCTTGTAGATCTCCATTGCCTTGTCGGTGTTTCCGCTGTTAATGGCGTCGATAAAATCGCTGTGAACGGAGGATGAAAGAACAAACTCTCCGCCTTTTACGCTGTTAACGAATGTCTCAAAATCAACCTGGCCCGCGAAAGCCGGAACGGCTGTCACAAAGACCGTTGCCACAGCAGCCAGTACCATAACCGATGCAGCTTTAAAACTTTTCCTCAACATAAAAACAACATCTTCATAAATCTTCGGCTAACGTGCCGACTTTGAGATTATAACGCAATTATGTTGATTTGTTAAGATTTTGTTACAAACTTTTTTCGATTTGTTTATTCTGGTGTGAATCCGGGTAACATAACGGAAAAAATTTCGTCACTTTCCCGATTGACTTGTACCCGGCCCGTCACGGAAACGGAAGATATAGTGTTCAAGTCATCCGAGTCTATCCGGGCAACAACAAGGATTACACCTGATACCTAATAAAAAAGGTCCCTGTGCATGGTAAAAATGTCATACACAGGGACTTATTTTTACTTAAATTTGGTATTTTTCGATTTTACTGCAGTACGTATACCTGACATTCCAGAGGCTTGCTCAGGCCCTGAACCTCGGCTTTTATCGTAGCTATACCCGGAGCCAGGCCCACAACAGTGCCCGTATTGTCTATGGTCGCAACGGATGTGTCGCTGCTGCTCCAGGTGACGGGCGCCGATGTACGCTTAACCTTAAGAGTCAGCATCCTGCCCACCTTCACCCTGGCACTCTTCTTTGATATTGAAGGAAGTTTGACCGTAAGTGTGGTCTTTATCTTTTTGCTTCCGAAATCAGCGGTGATCTTTGTTTTTCCGTTTCCGTTTACGGTTATGAGGCCCGATCCTGCGTCTATGGTTGCAACAGCTCCTTTGCTGGAGCTCCATGTAGGCGCGCCGAGTCCGTCGGCCCCCTCCAGGAATGCCTTATGATTTTTGGCATTGGTCAGACTGAAGGCATCAAAGGTTCCGTCGGTTTCCAACTTGACCTTGTTTAATTTGGGGACCTTGACAGTGACAGTTACCTTGCCGACGGAAACGTACTTCCCGGACTTGTCATATTCGCCTACGCCGTCACCGTAGCCATAGCCGCTGTCACCGTAACCGTAACCGCCATCTCCGTAGCCATAACCGCCATCTCCGTAGTCGTAACCGCCATCTCCGTAGCCATAGCCACCGTCTCCGTAGCCATAGCCACCGTCTCCGTAGCCATAGCCACCGTCTCC
>JAFYEL010000117.1 GCA_017544285.1 Lachnospiraceae bacterium
CCTTTACAAAGGGTGCGATATACCTGACGGCTATGCCCGCTGCCCCCACAAAGATAAGAGTCCTGCCCTTGAGGAAATTGGCCTCCACGGCCCCGGCAATATCTTCACAGGATCTGGCCTGCTCTACGGCCGTCCTTTGCGGCATAAGCACAGCGGCATCCCCCTCAAAACACTCCCGTATTTTAAAAGCCTGCTGCGCTCCTTTTTTGCTGAAGGCAAATATTATGACGCTCTGAGGCAGGGTTTCGGTCTTTTGTGTTTGCTGCGGCCCGGCCTCTGCGGCCTGATGACTATCCTGTGAATCCCCGGACCTTGCAGCCAGCGCTGCGATCCTTGAGTAGTTTTCCTTAACGTACTCATAGCCGCCTTTCACATGAGGTTTGCAGCAGTCCTTGCAGTTTTTGTATCCCTTTTCGTTGTAGGAAAAATTCCCGCCGCACTTATCCCCCAGGGCGTAGAGGGGACAGTAACAGAAAAGACAGTTGAAGCTGTCCTCATCCTCCGTCTTATGGCAGGGAAAATACCTGCATTCCCTGTTCTGAAAAAAGGTGTGGTCGTTTTGCATTTCAGTCCTCTCCGGTGCGGGTCTCATACCTTATCCTGATCAGCGGCCTTATGGCTCCTCCCGGTTTGTTTACATACTTTTCATCCGTGACAACTATACCGTCGGAGGTGACGATGGGTGCGGTGAGTGAGCTTTCCCTGCTGTCGCCCCGCAGCCACCACCAGGCCGATCTGTAGCCCTTCATATCCCAGTTGTTGACCTTTGTCATACGGTTTATATTCGTGCCCGCCGCCTCGGCCGCGGGAGTGATATCCAGTTCTCTGTCCTTTTCGGTTTTGAAAAGTTCCAAGACCTGTGACGGAGTGAGCAGGCTGATAAGATCACCGTCCACATCAGTCATAACGCTCTTCTCCCGGTCGCTGAACATCGATGTAAACTCAGCCGAATTCAGCAGTGCCCGAAGGTCGCAGTCCTCCCAGGAGACCTCTTCATGAGCCCTGTTGTAGCTGCTGCCCGCTATGCCTTTTTCCGAAAGAAGCCATATACTCTCGCCGTCACGCCTGACGACGATCCATTCCATCCTCTCCTTAATGGTCACCAGTCCTCCCGTGTTGAAACGCCCCCAGTAAACCCGGTCTCCCACAGCTGCGGTGGAAAGAGCCGTCAAATTCATTGCGTAGGAAATACGGCCGTAGGCAAAACTGAAAACGCAGAGAATGACCGCCGCCGAAGCCAGGATGGCAGCCGTCTTTTTTATGCTTATCCTTTTCTTTATCTTATCCTTTTTAGGCCGGGGTGTTACGGCAAGCTTAACCGCGAGCTTGACCACGGGTGAGATCAGAGTGCCGCTGACTATGCTGCAGGCAAGGACCGCGCCGAAAAGCGCGAAGTGGCTCATCTTCGTCCTGGCAAAGACGCGGCTGATAAAGAAGCCGTGGATCAGAAACATCTCCGTGCTTATTCCCCCGAGGAAATTCAGGGGCTTGCTGTTTAAGGTCAGCTTCATGGAAAGAAGGATCATGAGCAGGATAAAGAAAAAGCAGGAAGCCGTCTGAGCCGCCAGAGTGACGAGGGCATGCTCCATTCCGTCCCCCGTCATGCTTCCCATGTAATATCCGTGGGCCTTCACCGCATGGTCAGCATTGAGTAGGGCTGCCGTAAAGATCAGTGTCACTGCAGGCAGAAGCACCCTGTAATGCTTTTGCAAAAGTGCGGTGATCTTTTCCTTTCGGGCCGCAAAGAGAGTTCCTAATATAAAGACAAAGGTGGAATTAAACCACCACTCTCCCCTGAACCAGCTAACCTTGGCTCCGGGGGTATCATGCCCACGGGTATAACTGAAAAATATCAGTCCGAAGGTTGCCGCTGTGAGAAGAAAGTAAGATATCTTTCTGTTTCCGAAGGTGCCGAAAAAAAGATAGAAAAAGAAATAGAGAAAGGCGATCTCGATTATGTACCAGCCATTGCTGTTTACAAGGCTGATGCCGGAAATGTTCAGGAATACCTCCGAAAGATTGTAGTGGATCCCGGTAAGATAACCTATGAGAACGCCGATCGCGTTTATGATCCAAAAGGGGATGAGGATGGAGAGCAGCCTTTTTTTCAGAAAGTCATTCAGATAGCCCGGCTTTGTGAAAAGGCTGATTATGAGACCGTAACCCGAAAAGAAAAAGAATACCGAGGTAAAGAGAATACCGCAGTTTGCCAGCAGAGTGATGGGCCCCATGTTATAGGATCCGTAGACCGTTGCCTGCTGAGTCAGGTGGTGAAGAATTATGGCAATACAGGCCGCTCCCCTTATGAGCTTACCCTGCTGCGGGCACAGAAAATCGGGAGAAAACTCCCCCTTAGGAGATAGCTTTGCTCCCATAAGAATCACTATGACCAGCAGCGCCGGGTATATGTGCAAGCATATGGCCTGAATGTCCATTTTCAGCCGCAGCCTCCCGCGTCTATGGTGTCCAGGATGTCGTTGCCGAAGTTACGGATCTTTCCGGTGGCCCAGGGACTTCCCACATCACACCTGCCGTGATGGTACTGCTTTTCCACGGCTCCGTCCTCCAGCTCTTCCGATACGTTGACCTTGATCCGGCTGCTGCCGGAAGCGCACATGTCGTCGAGCATGTTGATGATGCTTTCCACGTCGTTCATATCATTCCTCCACTAAGTCACTCGGCCCGGAATGTCAGGCAAGATCCTGCATGGCTCCGATCAGCCTTACATTATCTTCACGGCTTTTTACCGCAGCTCTGTAACAGCCCGGGGCAAGCCCCGCAAAATCGCTGCAGTCCCTTATAAGTATGCCATGTTTTATAAGTTCATCCGAAAGGCCTTCCCTGTGTTTGAAAAACAGGAAGGGGGCCCGGCCCATATACAGTTTCTCTGCAAGGGGCGAAAGCCCTTCTGCCAGAAAGGAACGCTCCTTTTCAACAAACTCCCGGACCTTTCTCACATATTCCGTTTCCGACAGGCAGGCAAGCCCCGCCGCCTGTGCGATCACGGAAACGCTCCAGGGACAGAGCACATCTCCCGCTGCTTCGCAAAGAGCGCTGCTGCCCGCGAGCATAAATCCCAGTCTTACTCCCGCCAGTGCAAAAAGCTTTGTGTAAGCCTTTAACACCACCAGGTTTTCATATTCATCAAGAAGGGCTGCCGCGGAAAATGCCGATACCGGATCCACAAAATCCAGGAAGCACTCATCCATCACGAGAAGGGCACCGACCGAACGGCACTTATCCGCCAGAGCCCTTATTACCGCTTCACCCGTCAGCATCCCCGTGGGATTCTGGGGGTTGCAGAAAAAGACCATGTCCGTCTCTTCGTCTATAAGCTCCGGTGCTTTTTCATCCCACTCAAAATCTATGCTCCGGGGAAAAACATTTTTAACCTCTGCGCCCGCCATGCAAAGGGCCTTTTCGTATTCACCGAAGGCGGGAGCAAACACCACTCCCTTCCCGGGCCTTTGTGAAAGCACCAGCCTGTAGATCAGATCGCAGGCACCGGCGCCGCAAAGCACTCTGCCGGCCGGAATATCATAAGCCTTTGAAAGCTCCCGGGTAAGCTTCCTGCAGTAGGGATCCGGATAGACCGAGGATGCATCAACCGCATCCCTCATGGCCTGCTTTACCCTATCGGGAATTCCCAGTGGACTTACGTTTGAAGAAAAATCCGTTATATCCGCGTATTTGTAAATATCTCCGCCGTGAGTGTACATCAGGTCAGTCTTTCGTACTGCTCCACCTGCGTATCTCCGAAACGGTGGGCATTTTTATATTCCGCAAGTGTCAGATCCAGAAGCGGCAGAAGACACACTCCTCCGGTGCCCTCTCCCAGACGGAGCCCTGCGTTTATCACCGGTGACATGGATAGAGCCTCCATGATATACCCGGTACCCTTTTCCGAGGAAAGATGGGAGGGTATCATAAAGTCCGTACACTCGGGGACGATGCGTGAAGCAACAAGAGCTGCCGTCGCCGAAATAAATCCATCTATCACTATGGGAACCCTGTTCTCCATGCCGCCCAGGAACATGCCTGTCATGGCAGCTATGTCAAAGCCTCCAAGCTTTGCAAGCACATCTATGGGGTCGGAGGCGTCGGGGGAATTTACCTTTATAGCCTCAGCTATAACCCTGAGTTTTCTTTCATACCCTTCGGTGTCAAGCCCTGCTCCGCGGCCCGCAAGCTCAGCGGGATCACGGCCCAAAAGCACCGATGCCACTGCCGCCGAGGTGGTGGTATTTCCGATACCCATCTCGCCCGTGACCATGATATCGTAGCCCACAAACCTCATGCTCTTTACCATGGACATACCGCCCTTTATGGCCTCCAAACAGGTCTCACGGCTCATGGCAGGGCCCTTTGCGATATTGCCGGTGCCCTCTCCCAAACGCATGTCTATCACTCCGGGATGCTCGCTCTTTTCAAGCATGCCAAAGTCGATGGCAAAGACCTGGGCCCCTGCCGCGTCAGCCATGGCGTTTATGTTTGAACGTCCCTTTGCGGTCTGGGTGGCAACTGATACTGTAACCTCGCTGCCGCACTGGGTTACTCCCTCGCAGACCACTCCGTTGTCGGCGCAGGCCATGAGCACGCAGCGTCTGGAAAGGGAAAACTCATCCTTTCCCACTATGCCGCAGAGCTTTATGTGCAGGGCCTCAAGCTCACCCAGGCTCCCCAGGGGCTTCATTATATGGTCCCAGGAAAGCGCGGCCGCCTTTACGGCATTTTCGTCAGCCCTGTTTATATTCAGATCAAGCCCATAAGCAGCGCACATACCATCCTCCATACAAGGGTAACCACCACTGCCAGTATCACTGTCAGGTACAGAAGGTCTCCCGTTTTTTCGATATCCTCCGGCTCGGGATCTCTGAGCCTGTCGCCCAGGGCCGGCTTTTTGAAAAGCTTTCCGCCGTAGTAGGCGTCACCCAAAAGCTGTATCCTCAGCGCTCCGGCAACAACGCTCTCGCAGTGTCCGCTGTTGGGGCTGTCGCTGCTTGAGCGGTCTCTTTCGTATACCATGGCCGCCCTTGCGTAATCCATCTTAAGTATCCTGGCAGCCAGCATCATAAGCCTTGCCGCCAGCCTTGCGGGAATGAAGTTGGCAACATCATCCGCCCTTGCGGCAAAGCGTCCAAAATCCTCGTATATATCATTTCTGTAGCCTATCATGGAGTCCATGGTGTTGATGGCCTTGTAGAAAAATCCTCCCACAGGTCCCATGAGGGCCATATAGAAAAGGGGTGCCACTGCTCCGTCGCAGGTGTTTTCCGCAACGGTCTCCACCGCTCCGCGGATCACGTGCTCTTCGTCAAGCTTTTCCGTGTCCCTTCCCACGATCCTGGAAAGCCTTATCCTTGCGGTGTAGATATCACCCTCGTCCAAAACTTCCTTTACCTTCATGCTCTCATCCCTGAGGCACTTGGTGGCCATGATCTGATAGCACATAACGGAAGCCACCACCAGATAGAGGTGCTGTGATATCTGCCAGGAGGCAAAGAGTATGGCCCCCGGTATTATTACGGACACCGCCGAAACAATGACCCAGAGCAGAAGTCCCGCCCTCCTTTTTTCGTGGGGGTTGTTGGCTATGCGGGATCTGAGCTTGGCCTCGATCTCTTTTATGATGGCTCCCATGAACCTGACGGGATGCCACCATCCCTCCGGATCTCCGATTATGAAATCCAGCAGTACGCCTATGACTATTGCTGCCGTTGTGAATATGTAGAACATGCCTTTAAAAACCTTTCCGCTGTTTTGATGTCGTATAAAAATCCCAGATGAGAATATCCCGCAAACATGGTGGGGCCCGCTACGCAGCACTCCCATTTCTCGCCCTTGGCTTCGGCAATGCAGGCCTTCTGATCTGCATCGGAAACGCTGCGGTGAAACTCATGGGCGGGATAGCTTTCCCCCTTTTCAAAGAGCAGGTTATCGCTCTGTGATGTCAGGGTCTGGTAGCCGAAATGCTTAAGGGCCGGAGTGAAGCTGCACTCTCCCTTTATGACTCCCGCCATGGGGTATCTGCCCCCCTCGGCCTTTTCAATATGATCGTGGAGATACATGAAGCCTCCGCACTGGGCTATCACCGGAAGGCCCGATAAAACTGCCGCCTTTACGCTCTCCCTCATGGAGGAGTTTTCCGCAAGCTTTTCCGCATGTACCTCGGGGTAGCCTCCGCCAAGGATAAGCCCCGATATATCCTCCGGTAAACGCTCATCCCTCAGGGGTGAAAAATACAGGATAGAGGCCCCCATGGACTCCAGAAGCTCAAGATCCGAAGCATAGTAAAAACAGAAGGCTTCATCCATTGCAACTCCTATCTTTATTCCTTCAAAGCCACGGGCCAAACGCTCCCTTTGGGTAGTTATTTTCAAAGCAGCGGATGCTATCTCAAGTATCGCATCAAAGTCTATTGAATCCGTCAGGTCCGAAAGCCTTTCAAGCTTCGGAGCAAGGTCCTTCACCTCATCGGGAGTTATGAGTCCCAGGTGACGGCTTTCAAGCTTCATGGCTTTATCTTCGGGAATAAAGCCGCAGCATTTTACTCCCAGGCTCTCCGCCTCTTTTTTCATCCCCTCCCAAAGCTTTTTTGAAAGGTGGTTGAAAATGACTCCCTGGATGTTTGAATCCTCTCTGTAGGACCTGAGTCCCAGGAGCTTTGTAACGGCGCTCCTGCCGCTTTTTCTGCAGTCGATAAGGGCTATGACCGGGGTCCCGGTGAGCTTTGCCACCGAGTAGGTTGAGCCCTCGTCCCCCATGCCTATGCCGTCATAGTAGCCCATGACTCCCTCAAGGACTCCTATGTCACGGCCCGCCATGCCCTTTTCCAGAAGGTACTTTGTGCCCTCTTTTCCGAAGAGGATGGGGTCAAGATTGTAGGAAGGTACGCCCAGTGCCTTCCTGTGGAACATGGGGTCTATGTAATCGGGACCACACTTGAATGCAGCACAGTCAAGTCCTCTTTTCTTTAACGCCATGAGCAGCGCGCAGGTCATGGTAGTCTTTCCGCTGCCGGACTCCGGCGCCGCTATCATAAATCTCTTCATGTGGTGATGACCTTTTCCGCCGTTTTTTTCAGCGCCTCGTTAAGGATCTCCTGGGCTCTGATGAACTCCCGGGTCTCCCCGGAATAATCCCCCTGCCAGGAGCCGGTCTCATTTGTTACCACCACGTAAAGCCCCGTCTTTTCCCTAAGGGCAAGAATCTGTTCCAGCGCCTTATCTGCCGCCTCCTGCGCGCCCGGCCTTTCATCGCCCGAAAACATCAGGTTGGAAAGAAGGTTTGTGGCACACTCCAACAAAAGAGCACTTCCCTCGCCTATAAGGGGCAGAGACCTTGTGATGTCGCAGGTGAACTCTATGGTGGTAAAGCCCTTGCCCTCTCTCATGCGCCTGTGTTTTTCGATGCGCTTTTCCGAAAGTTCGTCGGATCTCTCCATGGTGGCAAGGTAATATTTTTCGGTTTTTATCCCGTCGAACAGGGCCTCGGCCACAGCCGATTTTCCGCTGCCCGTATCTCCCGTAACAAGGATCATCTCACATCTTCTCGGGTGCCTTGAAGCCCAGAAGCTCTATGGCTGTTTCGAATACCGAAAGCGTGAGCTCAAGCAGGGCGATCCATCCCTTCTTCTTTTCTTCGTCTTCCTCGGTAAGGATCCTGGTGTCGTGATAGAAGCTGTTGAAGCCGTCCGCCAGCTCGTAGATGTATGCGCACAGCTTGTGAGGTGCCAGCTCATCAAAAACATTGTCAAGCACTGCGTTGAACCTTGCCAGGGTCATCTGCACGTTTTTCTCCTGGGGATTTCCCGCGGGAGCGATCTGCACATCTTTGTCACCCTCGTACCTTGCAAGGATGGATTTGATCCTGACCATAGTGTAAAGGATGTAGGGGCCGGTGTTTCCCTCGAAGGAGGTGAAACGCTCGGGGTCGAAAATATAATCCTTGGTGGCCTGGTTTGAAAGGTCCGCATACTTAAGCGCAGCTATGGCCACCAGGTCGGCGGTCTTTTTAAGCTCGTCGGATCCCTCGCCGTCAGAGGCAAGATTGCGGTTCTCAAGCATCTTTTCGTACATGGTCTTTGTGATATCGCCTATGAGGCTCTCGAGCCTCATGACACCGCCCTCACGGGTCTTAAAGGGCTTGCCGTCCTTTCCGTTCATGGTTCCAAAGCCTATGAACTCTAACGAGCATTTGTTGGCGACGATACCGGTCTTTGCAGCTGCCCTGAAGACCTGGTCAAAGTGGAGCTGCTGGCGCTTGTCCACCACGTAGATGACCCTGTCGGGATCGTAGTCCTCGCGCCTCTGTACCAGGGTGGCAAGATCGGTGGTAGTGTAAAGGGAAGCACCGTCGGATTTGAGCACCATGCAGGGAGGCATCTCCTTGGTGTCGCTCTCCTCCTTTACGTCTATAACAAGGGCGCCCTCGCTCTCATAGAGGAGCCCTGTCTTTTTCATGTTCTCGATCATGGGAGGGATGTAGGGATCGGCATCGGCCTCACCCTTCCAAAGCTCGAAGCTCACCATGAGGTTGTCGTAGTTTTTCTTAAGGTCCGCCTTGGAGACTCTCATGATATGATCCCAGAGGGCTCTGCAGCCCCTGTCGCCGTGCTGGAGACGGTAGGTTGCATCCATGGCCGCTGCCTTGTACTCTTCATCCTCCTTGGACTTTGCGCTGGCTGTGGGATAGATCTCCTCAAGCTCGGATATGGTAAAGGGTGCCTCTGCAGGGTACTCACCCGTAAACTCGGGATCAAAGTATGGAAGATCGGGCTGCCTTACGGAGAGCTCGTGGATGATGAGACCCATCTGAAGTCCCCAGTCTCCCATGTGAATGTCACCGATGACATCATGGCCCTTGTAGGCGCAGATCCTCTTTACGCTCTCGCCGATGACCGCAGCCCTAAGGTGACCCACATGAAGGGGCTTTGCCACGTTGGGCCCGCCGTAGTCGATGATGATCTTATCTTTTTTATCGGGCTCCTTAAGGCCGAACTTTTCGGCCCCTGCGCAGTCCCGCAGGTAGGAGGCAAGAAAAGTGTCGCTGATATTGAGATTCAAAAATCCCGGAGGCACTGCCTCAACGAATGAAAAGCACTCGCAGTCCTTAAGTGCGTCTGCCACGTCGCCGGCGATCACAAGGGGTGCCTTGTGATATTCCTTTGCCCCGGCCATGGCTCCGTTGCACTGGTACTCGCACAGATCGGGTCTGTTGGAAACTCCGACCCTTCCCAGTTCGCTTTTGTACCCCGCCTTTTCAAAGGCCTCTCCCACATGCTGTGACAGTATCTCAAGTAGTGTGTTCATCTTTCCCCCTTTTGCTGTAACTGCATCCGCAGTAGTTTTGTCTGTACAGTCCGTAGATGCCCGAAAGCTCCACGGATCTTTTATATCCGTTCCGTTTTTTGAAATCGGAAGGCAGGTGTTTTACACCGTATCGCTCGGAGAGCTCCTGTCCGATCTCGTTTATCCAATCCGCGTTTTTAAGCGGCGATATGGACAGAGTGGTGGTGAAATAATCATAACCCGCCTTTGCGGCATACTCCGCCGCCTTTTCCATCCGCAGGGCGTAGCACTTTCTGCACCTTGCGCCACCCTCGGGCACATCCTCAAGGCCTGAGGCAATGGCCTCAAAATCCTCCGGAGTGAAGGGAAGGATCATGCAGGAGACACTGCCCGGGGCAAAGACTCCGCCATCCTCCATTTCATCCCTTAGGCGATCAAGCTCGCCGGCGCGCTTATCGTGCTCCGGCGCCCCGTCTATGTTCGGATTGTAAAAAAACAGGGTTATGTCAAAAAAAGCCGAAAGATACTCAATGCAATATGACGAGCAGGGTGCACAGCAGACATGGAGTAAAAGCCTTGGTCTCCTGCCCTCAAGAGCATCGGTGATCTTATCCAGCTCTTTTTGGTAGTTTATCTTATTCATTTCGCTTCATGAACTTTTCAACGAATTCATCGGCAGGTATGGGCTTTGAATAATGGTAGCCCTGAGCGTACCGGCAGCCGATCTCACGGAGGAGCTCCTCCTGCTCGGCGGTCTCAACGCCCTCGCAGATACAATCCACGTTCATGGCCTGGGCCATCTCGACGATCTTCTGAAGGATGACGCGGCCGGTGCCGGAATTGGAATCCGAGAAAAACATCCTGTCTATCTTAAGTATGTCGAAGGGGATATCCTTGATCATGTTCAGTGATGAATATCCCGATCCGAAATCGTCTATGTCGATGATACAGTTCTGCTCCCTGAGCTGGTGCATGATCTCTATCATGCGGTCCTTGTCGCCGAAGAAGGTGGTCTCGGTGAGCTCAAGCTCTATGAGATTCCGGGGCAGGTCGTAGCTGTTTATAACATCCATGACCTTGGTCACATACCTGGGATCCGAAAGAAGGACCTGGGACTGGTTCACGGAGATGGGCACTCTTTCATAGCCCTCTTCACCCAGCCTTTTCTGAAGGGCGCAGACCTGATCCAGCATAAAGAAGTCCAGCTTTTCCACGAAGCGGTTTTCCTCGAAGACAGGCATGAACTGGTCGGGGTAGACCATGGAACCGTCTCTCTTTATCCAGCGCACCAGGGCTTCGGCACCGGCCAGACAGTTCTTCTGAACGTCCATCTTGGGCTGGAGGAATACCTTGAACTCTCCGTGCTCCATGGCGGTCTCCATGGAGGCTTCGATCTCCTCCCTCATCTTGATATCGCCCTGCATGAGGTCCGTGTAATCCACCAGATAAACGCCCTTCTGGGGATCGGCGGTCTTTCTGGCGGCGTTTGCCTTGTCTATGAGGTCGTTGATATCCCTGTTCTTTTTCGTACAGGAAACAACTCCCGCCCGAAGAAGTATGGGATAGGTAACGTCTATGTTCTGGGCAAAGGATCTGAGCTCCTCGGATACACGAATGAGCTTCTGTCTGAAAAGCTGGTAATCGGCTATCATCATCTCGAAGCAGTCGGCGTGATTTCTGCCTATGAGCTCTCCCTTTCCGAGATTCGCTCCCAGCTCCCTGGCCATAACGGTAATGACCTCGTCGCCTCTCTCACGTCCGAAAAGCTCGTTTATATAGCGGAAGCCCACAAGGTCCACAACCGCAACCCTGTAGGTGAAATCCGTATTCTCCATGAGCTCGGCACCCCGGCGCCTGAAATAATCCGTGGTGAGGGTGTGGGTCAGGGCATCGTAGCACAGGCTCTCCACCATGCTGCGGCTGCGCTTTACGCCGTAGATAAAGAGGTAGGCAATTATGATAACGGTGAAGACTATGTCGATGACCAGAAGGGCGATCTCTTCCGTCCTCTGGGAGATATAGGCATCGGACAGGGCGGAAGCCGGCAGGATACCGATCACATACCCCTCCGTGGCGCTGTCAAGGCGTTCAAAGACCATGAGGTAATTCCGGCTGTCTCCGTAGAGCTGCATGTAACCGCCGGGATTTTCCCTGATGGTTTCGATGACAGAATCGTAGGTGCCATCATCCGGCAGCTCGGTCTTAAGAAAGCTGAAAAAATTGGAGATACCGTCCAGTGCCTCATCGTTAACTGTTCCGTTCTGCATAATGACAAGTCCGGTTGAATTGACGATAAAGAGACTGCCGTTCAGTTCCGCACAGGCGGTCACCCGGGCGGCAAAGCGGTCCTTTAACTCGCAGCCTCCGATGAAATATCCAAAGATGGAATCCCCCTTGAACACAGGAGATACAAAGTACAGATCCTCGGTTCCTATGGAGATACCGCTGACGATCTTAAAGGTTCCCTGCTGATCGGATGGATTCCAGATAATGGCGTTCTTTTCTCCGGAGAAGGGGATCCTCTGGCCGTTACTCATGATCAGGGTAGAGTCGTTGCCCAGAAAATAGGTCTGCGTAAACTGATTATAGCGCGTAAAATCCCGGAGCACGTTTTCACGGCGTGCTTCAAACATCTCGTCGGATACCGCGGAACGGCTCAGGGCCGCACTGCCCTGGATGGAAAGCTCTCCCAGCTTTTCCAGTCCGGACTCGGCAAGCTCGGATACAACCTTTGCATCCTGGACCATGTCGTCTCTCACCTCTGTGTTGGACATTCTGCCAAGACAGATGACATTGAAGACGACCAGGGCTATAACCACCAGAGATACAACCACCACCAGTCTGATGGTGGCTTTATGCTGTTTTGAGTATTCCTTAGATCTGCTCATTAAACATCAAAACTACTTAACACTTTCAAGCTTCGCTATATCCACCAGGGTAAGGCTGCTGTGTTCCTTTTCCATGCTGGTGAGAAGGGCGTTTACCGTATCCAGCGCGGTGAGGCAGGTGATGCCTGTCTCTATGGCGGTACGGCGTATCAAAAATCCGTCCCTGGATTTATCACGACCCTGTGTGGGGGTGTCTACCACCAGGTCGATCCTGTGACCAAGGATAAGGTCCATGACGGTGGGGGACTCCTGGCTTATCTTGTTTACCTTGAGGGCGTGTACGCCGTTGTCCCTGAGCACCTTTGCGGTGGAACGGGTGGCGTAGACCTTGTAGCCCAAAGCCTCGAAACGACGGCCTATGCTGATTATCTCGGGCTTGTCGGAATCCTTTACGGTGAGGATCACCTGCTTGTGCTTAGGAAGCATGATACCGGCTCCGATGAAGGCCTTGTAAAGGGCTTCGTCGAAGGTCTTTGCAACTCCCAGGCACTCTCCCGTACTCTTCATCTCGGGCCCAAGTGAGATCTCGGCTCCGTAGATCTTTTCGAAGGAGAACACGGGCATCTTTATGGCTATGTGGTCAGCCTCTCTCTGAAGGCCGGGGTTGTAGCCCAGATCCTTAATGGTCTTTCCGATGATGACCTGAACCGCCAGATCCACGATGGGTATGCCGGTGACCTTGCTTATGTAGGGCACGGTCCTGGAGGAGCGTGGATTGACCTCGATAACGTATACCTCATCACCCACGGCGATGAACTGGATGTTAATAAGGCCCTTTACATGCAGCGCCCTGGCAAGACGGCCGGTGTAATCGGCTATGGTCTCTTTCACCTTTGCGGAGATGGTCTGTGCCGGATAAACGGAAATGGAATCACCGGAGTGGACTCCCGTCCTCTCGATGTGCTCCATGATACCGGGTATCAGAATGTTCTCTCCGTCGCATACGGCGTCAACCTCGATCTCTTTGCCCTGGAGGTATTTATCCACAAGGATGGGATGATCCTGGGCAATACGGTTAATGATATCGATGAACTCGGATATCTCTTCGTCGTTTTCGGCTATGCGCATGCCCTGGCCTCCAAGGACGTAGGAAGGGCGCACGAGCACGTGATAGCCCAGACGGTTTGCCACCTCTTTGGCCTCTTCGGCGGTAAATACGGTGCCTCCGGCTGCTCTGGGGATGCCGGTCTGCTGGAGTATGTTGTCAAACAGCTCCCTGTCCTCGGCGGCGTCCACATCCTCTGCCTTCGTGCCGAGGATGGGCACTCCGATACGCATGAGATGCTCGGTGAGCTTGATGGCGGTCTGGCCGCCGAACTGTACCACCGCTCCGTCGGGGCGCTCCATCTCCACTATGTTTTCAACGTCTTCGTCCGTCAGGGGCTCAAAGTAGAGCTTGTCGGCGATGTCGAACTCCGTGGATACCGTCTCGGGGTTGTTATTTACTATTATAGTCTCATAGCCCGCCTTTTTAAAGCCCCATGTGGCATGAACCGAACAATAATCGAATTCCACGCCCTGGCCTATGCGGATGGGACCGGATCCGAGCACCAGAACCTTTTTCTTTTTTTTCTCTCCGGAGAACTCCCCGCTCTCGTCGGCGGCTCCGTAAACCGAGTAAAAATAAGGGGTTTCGGCCTCAAACTCCGCGGCGCAGGTATCCACCATCTTGTATGCGGGATGGATGCCGTAGCCAAGCCTTAAGTTCTTTATGTCGTTTTCGCTCTTTTTAGAAAGAGAAGCTATGACGCTGTCCGGGAACTGGAGTCTCTTTGCCTCGGCCAGAAGCTCCTTTGTCAGGACCTCTCTGGAAAGCCTTTCCTCCATCTCCACCAGAATGGCGATCTTGTCTATGAACCAGGGATCGATCTTTGTGATCCTGTGGATCCTGTCGTAGTTTATCCTGCGGCGCAGCACCTCTGCTATAACATAGATCCTGCGGTCGTCCACTATCCTGAGCCTGTCCACAAGCTCCTCGTCATCCATGTCGGAGAAGTCGTAACTGCGGAGGCAGTCCACATGCTGCTCCAGAGAACGGATGGCCTTCATCAGCGCGCCCTCGAAGCTGTCGCAGATGCTCATGACCTCGCCGGTGGCCTTCATCTGTGTGGTGAGGGTCCTCTTGGCGGTGATGAACTTGTCAAAGGGAAGCCTGGGTATCTTTACCACGCAGTAGTCCAGAGTGGGCTCAAAGGATGCGTAGGTCTTTTTCGTAATGGCGTTCTTGATCTCATCCAGAGTGTAGCCCAGGGCGATCTTTGCGGAAACCCTGGCTATGGGATAACCGGTGGCCTTTGAAGCAAGGGCCGAGGATCTGGACACACGGGGATTTACCTCTATGACGCAGTACTCAAAGGAGGTGGGGTGCAGTGCGAACTGCACGTTGCAGCCTCCGGTAATCTCAAGGGCGTCTATGATGTTGAGTGCGCTGGTGCGCAGCATCTGATATTCCTTGTCTGAAAGGGTCTGTGAAGGCGCCACGACTATGGAGTCGCCGGTGTGTACGCCCACGGGGTCAAGGTTTTCCATGTTGCAGACGGTGATGCAGTTGCCTGCACTATCCCTCATAACCTCGTACTCTATTTCCTTCCAGCCCGCTATACACCGCTCAACCAGCACCTGTCCCACACGGGAAAGACGCAGGCCGTTGGACAGTATCTCTTCCAGCTCTCTGCGGTTGCTTGCTATACCGCCGCCGGAACCTCCGAGGGTGTAGGCGGGACGAAGCACCACGGGGTAGCCTATCTTTGCGGCGAATTCAACGCCGTCCTCTATGTTTTCAACCACAAGGGAAGGGGCACAGGGCTCGCCTATGGCCTCAATGGTCTCCTTGAACTCAAGTCTGTCCTCCGCCTTTTTGATGGTGGCGGCGGTGGTGCCCAGGAGCTTTACGCCAAACTCCTTTAAGGTGCCGTTTTCCTCGAGCTCCATTCCCAAATTCAGTCCTGCCTGACCACCCAGGGTGGGAAGCACACTGTCGGGGCGCTCCTTTTCGATGATGAGCCTCAGCACATCGGCGGTAAGGGGCTCTATGTAGACCTTGTCGGCTATATCCTTGTCGGTCATTATGGTGGCGGGATTTGAGTTTACAAGGACCACCTCTACCCCCTCCTCGCGAAGGGAGCGGCAGGCCTGGGTGCCGGCGTAGTCAAACTCCGCTGCCTGTCCTATGACTATGGGGCCGGAACCTATTACCAGCACCTTTTTGATATCCGGGTTTTTAGGCATTGTCCGATCCTCCTGTCATCATATCTATGAACCTGTCGAAAAGATATCCCGAATCCTGGGGACCGGGACAGGCCTCGGGGTGGAACTGGACCGTGAAGATCCCGCCGCCTTCATACTCAAGGCCCTCGTTGGTACCATCGTTTACGTTTACAAAGGCGGGTACGGCAGTGCCTGCGGGAAGACTGTCAGGCTCTACCACGTATCCGTGGTTCTGTGAGGAAATGTATACCCTTCCGGTGCGAAGATCCTTAACCGGATGGTTTCCTCCCCTGTGACCGTATTTCATTTTATGGGTGTCTCCGCCGCTGGCAAGTGCCATGAGCTGGTGCCCGAGGCAGATGGCAAAGATGGGGACTCCCGATGTTTTCAGCTTTTTGATCTCCTCTATGATGGAGGTGCATTCCTTCGGATCTCCGGGGCCGTTGGAAAGCATTATGCCGTCGGGCTTAACGGCCAGGATGTCCTCCGCCTTTGAGAGGGCGGGGAAAACAGTGACCTTGCAGCCTCTGGCTGCCAGGCTGCGGCAGATGTTCGCCTTGGCTCCCAGGTCAAGGAGAGCTACATGAAGCCCCCGGCCCCTGAGCTCCTTTACAAGGGAGGGACGCTTTTCCCTGATGCCGTTGGAATAGTCTGTGGGATCGAAGATCGCGCGGCCGGATATGGGACCATTCTGGGAGAGGTCGGTAACGCCCTCAACGGTGTGGACCTTTTCGCAGGTGGTGCGCTCTACGACCTTGCCGGTGGTGTACTGTGCAAGGGAGGGAAGGATGCGTGATAAGTCGCAGTGCTCCTGAGTGGTTATCATGCCGTTCATGGTGCCCTTCTCACGAAGGAGACGTACGAGGGCTCTGGTATCTATGCCGGATATGCCTGGGATGTCGTATTTTTCGAGAAAATCCTGAATGGATACATCGGATCTGAAGTTTGATGCGGTACGTGAAAGTTCCTTGACGATAAAGGCATCGGGCCATGGACGTAAAGACTCCATGTCGTCGTTGCAGATGCCATAATTTCCTATAAGGGGGTAGGTCATGCACACTGCCTGACCGGCGTATGAGGGATCCGTAAGGACCTCCAGGTAACCGGCCATGGAAGTGTTGAACACGATCTCGCTGATGACCGTCCGATCGGCACCGATGTGGTTCCCCTCGAAGACACTTCCGTCTTCCAAGATAAGATAAGCCTTCATAGTTGATCTCCCTGTTACATTTGAGGGCACCTGTCCCGTGGTCAGGTGCCCTCGTTGGCATAGTCATCCGGTTTCGCGCCGGTGATGTCGTTCGGGTTTCGGAAGGTTCATGCAGCGAAGCCCTAATGTAATCTAGTCCTCCTCGATCACATGCAGTTCCATGTAATCGAAATCGATCTGCTCTACAAAAGAGTCTTTGTTGAACCTGCACTTTGCAAACTCCCGGAAATCCCGGATCGTGCTCTCAAGCCATATCGGCCCCGGCAGGTCAAAGTGCCTGCATGCGCGATCAAGCGCAGAGAGCACCTTATGGGTCCTGGTATCTTCGGACCCATCGCATATCACTGTATCGCCGACAAGCCTGTTGTCTGCGAACAGCTTAACCCACATCCTGAACATGGGTCTTAAATCTCTACTATCCAGCCCTCGGGAGCTTCTATCTCGCACTTCTGGATGCCCGTCAGTGTCTCATAGAGCTTCCTGGTGACAGGTCCCATGTCGTCCATTCCGGCGGGGAAGTTGATCTCCTTGCCGTGGTCAAAGATCCTGCCTACGGGCGAAATGACTGCAGCCGTGCCGCAGAGTCCGCACTCCGCAAAGTCTGCTACCTCTGAGAAGAGCACCTCTCTGTGCTCTACCTTCATGCCGAGGATGTGCTCGGCCACATAGCAGATGGATCTGCGGGTGATGGAAGGAAGTATGCTGTCGGACTTGGGTGTTACCAGTGTGCCGTCCTTGGTGATGAAGATGAAGTTGGCACCGCCGGTCTCCTCTACCTTGGTCCTGGTGGCAGCATCGAGATACATATTTTCGGCAAATCCCTCTTCGTGAGCAACGGTGATGGGATAAAGGCTCATGGCGTAGTTAAGGCCTGCCTTTATATTACCTGTGCCGTGGGGAGCTGCCCTGTCATAGTCGGATACCTTTATGGTGATGGGCTTTGCGCCGCCCTTGAAGTAAGGTCCCACAGGAGTGGTAAAGATCCTGAACTCGAATTCATCCGCGGGCTTAACTCCGATAACCGGGTTAGTGCCCATCATGAAGGGACGAAGATAAAGTGTAGCGCCCGTACCGTAGGGAGGTACGAAATCCGCATTGGCCTTTACGACCTGCTTTACAGCCTCTACAAATCTGTCCTCGGGGAAGGGAGGCATAACCAGTCTCTCGGCGGTGTCAGCCATTCTCTTCGCGTTCATATCGGGTCTGAAGCAAACGATCCTGTCGTCCTTTGTTCTGTAAGCCTTAAGGCCCTCAAAGCAGGACTGGCTGTACTGGAACACGCATGCGCACTCGCTGAGGGTGATATTGGCATCCTCGGTGATGACGCCGTCATCCCATTTTCCGTCCTTAAACTTCGAAACATACCTGTAATCTGTCTTGATATATCCGAAGCCCAACGAGCCCCAATCAATATCCTGTTTCATAATGATATCCTCCATCTAATCGCTGTTTAAACAAAGCCTCAAAACATTTTATATCAAAACTCTCTATTTTTCAACAGAAAATCCTTCGGCTTCTACTGCCTGTCAAAGTAAGCTCTGCCCTTATCCGGCAGGAAATAGGTCCGGATGTATCCGTCGGTGGAGACCACCACAAACTCATCGGTGGCTTCCAGAAAGTAAACGTCGTCTCCGTCTTCCTTTTCGGTCTTGTGCAGGACTCCGCTCTTACCCGGCACAGCTGCTGCCGCCGCCTCATACTCTGCCGCAGAGGCAAAGCCCATTTCCTTTCCGTGCTTTTCGTAGTGCTGGTCCAGGAGCTTTTTGCTGCGGAACCTCAGGGAGGATTTTACCTCAGGCTTTGTCTCTGTCTTTTCCTCGGTCTTTACCCCAGCTTTTTCCTCAGCCTTTTCCTCGGTCTTTACCTCAGCCTTTTCCTCAACCTTTTCTTCGACCTTTTCCTCGGCCTTTTCTTCCGCTTTTACCTCGGCTTTCTCCTCGGCTTCTTCTTCGACCTTTTCTTCTGCTTTTTCTTCAGCCTTCGCCTCGGTCTTCACTCCAGCCTTTTCTTCAGCCTTCGCCCCGGCCTTTGCCCCGGTCTCTTCCACGCTTTCCACCGCGGTTTTTCCGGCATCGGGCTGAAGCGCCTCCTGCCCCGTTCCCCCGTTCCTGAAATAAAGGATGGCCAGGATCACAAGTACGATAAGTGACCAGTATTTCGAGTTCTTACGGTTTGAGTTCTGGTTTTGCATTTTTACTCCTCTTGATAATTTCTTGTATTATTCTAATTGTTTTATATTTTTCTGATGGTCCGATATATTTGTTTCCATTGTATCAGACAAAATATTGTCATTCCATATTCTTATTACATTCTGTTCCCATACATACTGAACTGCTCTCATAATCCTTGAAGGCTCATACATTTCTGTTCCAAATACCCATTGAGGTACAACGGCTAACTCAGCATTATGATTGTCGGTTGTCATATATTTTTCAATCAACGGTATAGATTTATTTATGCATTCCTGTTTGTAACCGTTTAATAATTGTGGTTCTTTCTCTTCAAGATGTTGTTGAATAGTATCAAATGGTAATCTTGACATCATATTTCCTGCCCAATATGACGTAATTTTACCATCAAAAGGATTGACATAGATATGACTATAAAAACTAATATCGACTATACACCCATGGATAGTACCGCTCCCACCAATTCTTTTTACTTCGTCTGATATTTGTTCCATTATGTCTTGATACGGTTTAATTACCATCTTAACCTTTTTGCTGTATAAATCTAAATTGTTGTAAAAATACTGAACATCATTAGGAAATATTTTTTTTCGCTGACCGCCCGATAACAAACAAAGACTCTTGGCTGTTTTCAGTAGAAACATATACATTTCGTTGTGTTTTAACATATAGAGCTCACCGTCATGATTACAACCGTTGTTCATTATTCCTCTGCCGATATTAAAATCCTTGTATTCCTCTGAACTGATAACATATATTCCATTCTTGTATTTCTCAAATGGGTCATACCAGCACTTGTCTAAAGTAAAAGAGTTTAACTTCCACTTTGGGTTAGTATAAGAATACTTAGGTGTTTTACTATTAGGTATTTTTGATAATCCATATCCAATTTGGTTATCAGATAATTCAACAATCCCATCCCTTGTCTTTTTAATAGAATTGATATGGGTATGTCCATTTACATATACCCAGTTAGTATTATATTGTTCAGAAGTCCAATCGCAAACAGGCGTATGTGTAAGTACAATCACTTTTTTATCGGGGGCACATTTTTTTACTCTGTCATAAATATTCTTAAATAATATGCTTCTTCTTTTGTCTTCTTCGATATCTGTAACAGCAGCTCTATACAATCCAAATCCGGCGTTGTATTTCGGATTCAATCCTGAATAACCTATACCACCAATAATAATTAAAGACGACTTTGACAGCAATTCCTTCAATTCATGATCCGAACTGTCTAAAATGATTTTTCCCGAAACAACACGCGATTTCTTGTTCTTGAAAAAAATATATACATCGTTTTCAAGTAAATACGTTCCACCTCTCAAAAAAGCGTCACAGGATATTTCTTTCTTATA
>JAFYEL010000118.1 GCA_017544285.1 Lachnospiraceae bacterium
CATGATATGTACAGAAAGACCCGTTCCGAGGGCTTCGGAAGCGAGGTAAAGCGCCGTATCATGCTGGGCTCCTTCGTCCTGAGCTCAGGATATTACGATGCATACTACCTCAAGGCACTTAAGGTAAAGGCTCTTATAAAGAAAGCCTTCGACGAGGCTTTTGCAAAATATGACATGATACTTGCTCCGGCGGCGCCCACTACTGCACCGCTGCTGGGCAGTTCCCTTGCAGATCCCATAAAGATGTATCTGGGAGACATATACACAATTTCCGTGAACCTTGCCGGTCTTCCGGGCATAACAGTGCCCTGCGGCACTGATTCCAAAGGATTGCCGGTGGGCATGCAGCTCATCGGAGACTGCTACAGCGAAAAGAAGCTCATCCAAGCGGCATATACCTATGAAAGGGAGGTGCGGTGATGTCAAAGGAATACGAAACCGTCATCGGTCTCGAGGTACATGTCGAGCTGGCGACCAAAACAAAGATATTCTGCGGCTGCTCAACCGCCTTCGGAGGAGAGCCCAATTCCCATACCTGCCCCGTATGTACGGGCATGCCCGGATCCCTTCCGGTGCTGAACAAGCAGGTGCTTGAATATGCCATAGCCGTGGGACTTGCCACAAACTGCGATATCACACGTTATGGAAAGTTTGACAGGAAGAATTACTTCTACCCCGACAACCCTCAGAACTATCAGATTTCCCAGCTTTACCTGCCCATATGCAGAAACGGCCGGGTTGAGATAGAGGATGAGAGCGGAGAGAAGAAATTTGTGGGCATCCATGAGATCCATATGGAGGAGGATGCGGGTAAGCTGAATCACGACGACTGGGATGATGCTTCCCTGGTGGATTACAACCGCTCCGGAGTGCCCCTTATAGAGATAGTTTCCGAGCCTGACATGCGCAGCGCAAAAGAAGTCATCAATTATCTTGAGAAGCTCCGCATGATCATCCAGTACCTGGGAGCTTCGGACTGCAAGCTTCAGGAGGGTTCCATGAGGGCCGATGTAAACCTTTCCGTCAGGGAAAAGGGAAGTCAGACCTTCGGTACCCGTACCGAGATGAAGAACCTCAACTCCTTTACGGCCATCACCCATGCCATTGAGGGTGAGAGGAACAGGCAGATCGATATTCTGGAGAGCGGCGGTGAAGTTATTCAGGAGACCAGGCGCTGGGATGATGTCAAAAGTGAGTCCTATGCCATGAGGTCGAAGGAGGACGCTCAGGATTACAGGTACTTCCCCGATCCCGATCTGGTACCCGTGGTGGTATCCGATGAAATGATCGACAGGATAAAGAGCGCTCAGCCCGAGTTCAGGGACGCAAAGATGAAGCGATACGAGAGCGAGTACGGTATTCCTGCCTACGATATCGATATAATCACAGGTTCCAAGCACATGGCAGACCTCTTTGAAGAGACAACTGCCCTTGGTGCGGATGCGAAAAAAGTGTCCAACTGGCTCATGGGAGAGACAGTGAGACTCCTTAAGGAGCGTTCAATGGACCCTCAGGACATTCGGTTATCGCCCGCTCACCTTGCTAAGCTCATCAAAATGACAGAGAACAAAGAGCTGAACAATGTCAACGCAAAGACCGTATTTGAGGCCATGTTTGACGATAATGCGGACCCCGAGGTATACGCATCGGCTCATTCACTCATCACCATTAATGATACGGGAGCTCTCGAGGAGGCAGTTAAGGAAGCCATAGCCAAATGTCCAAAGGCGGTAGAGGATTATCGTGCCGGAAAAGAGAAAGCCATCGGCGCCATAGTGGGTCAGGTCATGAAGGCCATGAAGGGGCAGGCCGATCCCGGGGAGATCAACCGTCTGATAAAGGAAAATATTTAAATAACGCATGCAAAAGTATTGAAAATGATTAAATAACGCAGATAAAACAAAAAGAAAGAGCCTTTTGGCTCTTTCTTTTTTGTGTTTTAAAGTGTATTATAGATATAGTTTACATAATTCTGAAACGTGAGGTCTGTATGTCACTTCAATTCATAGCCGGCCCCTGCGGCAGCGGCAAAACACACTTCATTCAAAAGATGATAACGGAAAGAGCGGAGCAGTTCCCGGACAGGAATTTTATAATCCTTGTGCCGGAACAGTATAATCTCCAGACTCAGAGAGCAATTGTGGCTGCCTCTCCCCGGAAGGGCATTATGAACATAGATGTTCTCAGCTTTATGCGGATCGCCCACAGGATATTTGATGAGGCGGGAGCGGGAGCAGGGCACCTTCTGGAGGATACCGCCAAGAGCATGATACTCCGCCGTGTGGCCTCCCTGCATGAGGATGAGCTGACGGCCCTTGCATCCCGTTTTGACAGGGCAGGATACATCGATGAGCTTAAATCGCTGATCTCGGAATTCATGCAGTATGATATTCATCCCGAGGATATGGATGTCATGATCGATAATAATGATGACAGACCGTTATTCAACTCAAAGCTCAAAGATTTAAAGCTGATTTACGGAAAATTCATTGACTATTTAGGTCAAAATTATATCACTCACGAGGAGATCCTGGACCGGGCATCGGCTCTTTGCAGCCATGCGCCCTTCCTTGAGGACGCGGAATTATACCTGGACGGCTTCACGGGCTTCACTCCCATACAGCTCAGGTTTCTTTCCTCCATGCTCTGCGTCTGTAAAAAGGTGGTGGTCACCGTGATCCTGGATGAGAGCATGATTTCCGACGGTCAGGTTTTTTTCAATGCCCCTGCAGGGGAGTGTGATCTCTTCTCCCTGAGCAAGAATACGGTTTACCATCTTACAAGGCTTGCGAGGGAGTGTGGAGCCGGCGTTGACGAACATGTGACACTTGTGTCACCGCCTTTCAGGCTCAGAAATTCAAAAAAACTAACGCATTTGTCACAAAATATCTTCCGGGATAAGCAGGTAGTCTACAGGGCCGGTGACGGGGACGAAAACAGCGAAACCGAGGCGATAAGGATCGCCCAGGCAAGGACCATAGAGGAAGAATGCGCCTTTGTCTGCCGCCGGATACATGAGCTGGTCAGGAGCGGATGCAGGTATTCCGATTTTGCCGTTCTCTGCGGAAGCCTTGAGGATTATCACGAGCAATTATCGACTCAGATGGTCAAATACGGTATACCGGCCTTTATTGACCTGAGGCACGAATTAAGGATGAA
Organism: Lachnospiraceae bacterium; assembly: GCA_017544285.1. Lineage (GTDB taxonomy): Bacteria > Bacillota > Clostridia > Lachnospirales > Lachnospiraceae > UBA1753. Next base: position 3,160 of record JAFYEL010000118.1, read on the forward strand.
TCCCCTGTCCGAAATGGTGGATTCGGTGGTTGAGATGATCACATCCGACTTTTCATATCAGAGTGTTATCCGATTTTTGAGATGCCGTCTCACGGATTTCACTCCCGGGGAAGTCAGGACCATGGAAAACTACATAACCGCCGCAGGTATCCGCCGCCGTTCCCGCTACGTCTCCGAGTGGAAAAAACTGCCCAGGGGATATAAAGAGGAGGAACTGGAGGTGCTTAACGGCCTGAGACAGCGTTTTGCGGCCCTTACAGAGCCTCTGGTGCGCTCTCTGCCCATCAGGGGCAGGGCAAATACTACGGATATGGTCACGGCCCTCTACGGCTTTATAAAAGAGCGTAACGTGTATGAAAAGCTTATGGAGAGAGCCGAGGTCTTCAGACAGGAGGGGGATATTCCCAGATACGATGAGTACAGGCAGATATACGGCACTCTCATGGAGCTCTTCGACAATCTTACGGAGTTTCTGGGGACCTCGGAGCTGTCCGTAAGCGAGCTGGGAGAGCTTATCGATGCCGGCCTTTCCGAACTATCCGTGGGAATACTTCCTCCCGGCACAGACCAGGTCATGGTGGGCGATATAAAGCGAAGCCGCCTGAACGAGGTGAGCCACCTGTTCCTCATGGGGGTGAACGACGGGCTTATCCCCGCGGAGGAGCGCAGAGGCGGCATATTGTCCGACATGGAGAGAGAGATCCTCAGGGAGCAGGGAATACAGCTGGCAGCAGGTATGAGGGAAGAGATATTCATACAGCGTTTCTATCTCTACATGTACCTTTCCAAGGCAGGTGCATCACTCTGTCTTTCATATTCCCTTCAGGCTCCGGACGGCTCAGGAAGGAATGCGTCCTCCCTCATTCCCGAGATACGAAGGCTGTTTCCTGAAATAACGGTATTGGAAGTTCAACCCCTAAAAATGTTAAATGATGTATTAACCAGAGAAGAGGCATTGGAAATGCTGGCTTCCAAGTTAAATAACAGGGATGAAAGAAGAGATGTGAGGCTTCTTCTGGATTCCCTGGCAAGGATTTCAGACCCTGAATTGTTAAGAGCACTTATAATGAATGCCTTCAGATTTCGAAAAAATGACACAATTCTTGCATCAGTGGCCGCGGCCCTATATGGAGAGCGGATAGTGGGCTCCGTTACCAGGCTGGAAAGCTTTGCTTCCTGCGCCTATGCTCATTTTTTGAAATATGGCCTGAGACTCCGTGAAAAGCAGGAGTTTTCCTTTGAAATGCGGGATCTCGGAACGATCTATCACGCCGTGCTCCAGGAGTATGGACAGATCCTTTCGGATCAAAATATCGGATGGAGAGACGTAAAAGAGGAAAAAATGAAGGAAATCCTGAATATTGCACTGGACAGGGTGCTTTCAGGCCAGAAGGATATGGCTTTATATGATACCAGCCGTTCCGCTTACATGGAAACGAGGATCCGCAGGGTCATGGAGAGGACCGTGGCAGTGCTTTCCTATCAGATCGGCAGGGGAGACTTTGAACCCGAGAGGTTTGAGATGAGCTTCAGGAGAGGCGCCCTCAAGGGAATAGTTGACAGAGTGGACATCTACAGGGAGGGCTCTTCGGTATACCTTCGGATCGTGGATTACAAAACCGGGGCCAAAACCCTTGATATAACATCTCTTTACGAGGGAGTTTCCCTCCAGCTTGCCCTTTACGCCGGTGAAGCTGTGCAGAAGATCTCCCGGGAGGAGAGAGACAGGGATGTAAAGATCGCGGGCATGTTCTATTACCGTATAGCCGATCCCCTGGTGGAAGGAAAAGAGGGGGAAGATCCGAAGGATCTTGAGGACAGGATCAGGCTCGAGCTTCGGATGAACGGCACCATGGACAGGGATGCAGGGATCATAGGTCACATGGACCGGGGGCTGACCGGGCGGTCGGATGTGGTAAATGTACAGTTGAATAAGGACGGGACACCCGATGCCCGTTCTAAAGTCAGGGATGCCTCGGATCTGGAGTGCCTGGGAGAGTTTGCAAGGCTGAAGGCCGGAGAGCTGGAGGAGGAGATACTTTCAGGCCGTATAGAGGCAAGGCCCTACAAATATAAAAATAACACTGCGTGTGATTACTGCAGGTACGCTTCGGTGTGCATGTTTGACGAGAGGATTGAAGGCTGCGAGTACAGGGAGCCGGAAACCATCGACAGCAATGAGATAATGGAGGAGATCAGAAAGATATGCGGTTCACAGAGCAACAGCAAAGCGTAATAGATGACAGAGGCCACGATCTTCTGGTATCCGCTGCGGCGGGGTCGGGTAAGACCGCTGTACTGGTGGAGAGGATCGTGAACCGGGTCTGCGACGAAGACGGAGCGGATATAGACCGGCTCCTGGTGATGACCTTTACCAGGGAGGCGGCCTCCCAGATGAGGCAGCGCCTTTCCAAAAGGCTTGCTGAGCGGCTTGACGAGGCGATTTTGGCGGGAGATACGGATAAAGCCGCACGGATCCGCAGGCAGAGCTCTCTTTTGAGAGGGGCACATATCGGTACTATCGACAGTTTTTGCGTGGAAGTGCTCAGGAGCAACTTTAATGCCATCGGTCTGGATCCATCCTTCAGGGTTGCACCGGATGCGGAGCTTAAATTACTGCGCAGAGAGGTGATGGACAGTCTTCTGGAAGAGGAATACAAACAAGGAGAACGGTCGTTCACTGAGTTCGTGGAAGCCTTCTGTCCGGGAAATTCGGACCGTGAAGCGGAGGAGATCATCACAAAACTCTACGATTATTCCCGAGCAAAGAGCGATCCGGAGGACTGGCTTATGTCCTGCGCCGAAAGCTATGGAGCCAAAACAGTGGAAGAACTCTTTTCCGGTGCAGTGGTCGGCGGCTTTTATGAGTCCGGGAAGAGGCTGATACGAAGGGCATGGGAATCCCTGTGTGAAGCCTGCAGGGTGGCATCTCTGCCCGCCGGACCCTATACCTACATCGATACATTGGAGAGCTCAAGGGATGCCCTGGAGTCTGTAGTGGAGCTTTCGGAAAACGGAGGAAGTCATGATGAGATCAGGGCAGCCCTCATGGCAGTGAGCTTTGGCAGGTTTACAGGGCCAAAAAAGGGTGATGTGGTGGATGAAGATCTGAAGGAGCTGGTCACGAACCTGAGGGATTACGGAAAAACTGCCGTGGCTAAGCTGAAGGAGGATTATTACGGTTCATCCCAGACCTACCTTCTGGAGGGGGTAATGGCCTGCAGTGAGCGGGCGGAGGAACTGGTGAGACTGGTCATTAAATTCGGCAGGATGTTCACTGAGGCTAAGCAGCAGCGCAGGATAGTGGATTATTCCGATCTTGAGCAGTACGCGCTGGATGTCTTTTATGAGCGGGATCCTGCCGGGAAAAGGGGAAATAAGCCCTCGGCAGTGGCGGATTCCTACCGGGAATACTTCCATGAGATATATGTGGACGAGTACCAGGATTCAAACCGGGTTCAGGAGAGTCTTCTTCAGGCCATATGCAAAAAGGAGCCGGAAAAGGGCAACCTCTTCATGGTGGGTGATGTAAAACAGTCCATCTACAGGTTCAGACTTGCGACACCGGCCCTCTTTGTTGAAAAAAATAACACATATGAAGTTTTTGAAACAAAAGATAACACGCAGGCAAGAAACCGCAGGATAGACCTTAATAAAAACTTCAGAAGCCGTCGTCAGGTGATAGACACCGTGAATTACCTTTTTGAAACTCTCATGGTTCCCGATGTGGGAGGCGTGAGCTACGACGAGGAAGCAAGGCTGGTTTACGGTGCAGATTATGAAGGAAAAATAAAAGAAGATTCAACTTCATATGAACAGGAAATGTGGGGGACCGAACTTCTCCTGGTGGAACAGGATAAGGAAATCAATAAGATCGAGCTGGAGGCAGTGGCGGTAGCGGACCGGATCCGGGAGCTCATGAAAGGGCAGATGGTCGTGGATGAGAGCACGGGAGGTCTGAGAAGGGTCAGATATTCCGATATAACCGTGCTGCTCCGTACCATGAAGGGCTGGGAAGGAACCTTTAAAAAGATTTTCGAGGCCAGGGGCATTCCGGCTTATTCGGAATCAGGGGAAGGCTTTTTCTCCGGCTACGAGGTGCGCACGCTTCTGGACATGCTCACGGTTATCGATAACCCATGTAATGATGAAGCTCTCTGTGCTGTCATGAAGGGATACTTCGGAGGCTTTGAGGATCAGGAGCTTGCCATAATAAGGGCTGCCCATCCCGATGATGGGTTCTACAATGCAATCGAGTGTTACGAAACCACGGAAAATAAGGCTTTGCAGGAAAAACTGCAAAACCTCAGGAGGCTTATTTCTTCCTATGAAGAGATGAGCACATACATGACCGTGCGGGAGCTACTGTCCCGTCTGGTGAAGGAAAAGGGCTTTTCTCTCAGCGTTCTTGCAATGGACAACGGCGAGGTCAGGGCAAGAAATCTATCCATGCTCCTTGAGAGGGCTGCCGAGTATGAGCAGACCAGCTATAAGGGACTGTATAACTTCATTAATTATATAGAAAGACTTAAGAAGTACGATGTTGACTTCGGACAGTCCCAGATCTCCTCCGCCCAGGACGATGTGGTGAGGATAATGAGCATCCATAAGAGCAAGGGACTGGAGTTTCCGGTTTGTATTGTCGCCGGGCTCGGCAAGGATATCAACGTTATGGACACTACAGGCGCTCTGATAATGGATTCAGAGGGCGGTATCGGCATGGATCACGTGGATATTGACCTGAGAACAAAGAAAACTACCGTTATCAAAAAAGCTCTTGCAAGGCATATAAAATGTGAGAACTACGGAGAGGAACTCCGGGTATTTTATGTAGCCCTCACCAGGGCAAAGGAAAAATTGATTATGTCAACGATCCTGACCTCCCGCTGCAGGACCAGGATAGAAAAAAATAACATAACCGGTTTAGAAGAGGGAGGAAAAAAGCCTCTGGACGGTGACACCATCCTGGAAAAACCGAGCTATATTGACTGGGTCGTTGAAGCACTTTGCCATGATGCGGAGTTTAACAAACTGGGCAAGTCAATTATAGAGGGTGATAACGGGTGTGTATTTGTCCATCCCCATGGGGTGCCGTTAAACATAAAATTAATTACCTCAAAAGATCTTGTTAATGAGGAGGTTGACACGCGTGTCAGCAGATCTGAGCTCAGAGAAGATTATTTGAAGCAAATCGAAGAAAATTTGAAAAACGGTCGTAATTATGACTCTGGCAGTTCGAGTGATCGTTACGAAAATGAAATGCTGAAAAATATGGCCTGGACCTATAAAAATGACGCAGGCAAAAATAACGACCTTTATATTCCTATGAAGGTTAGCGTGTCCACCCTTAAGCATCTGGCCATGGAGGAGAAGGATACTCTGGAGCTGGTGGAGGAACATGAAGATTATGTAAACCTACCCGAAGGCGACAACTCGTTTGATTATGTCAACCCTAATCTACGGGCAGAGGACATAGATAACGGATGTGATATCCATAAAAACGAACGGAATGACCAGGATAGTTATGTAAACCAAATACCCCAGGAGCCCGTTCCTCTCTTCATAAAGAAGCAGGCGGGAGAGGCCTACAGCGAGGCTCCTCTTATCGGATCCCTCAGGGGAAGTGCTTACCACAGAATGTTCGAACTTTTGAATTACGGCTGTGATTTAAGCCTTGATGACATCAGTGCACAGATAAAGGAGTTTGCACAGACAGGATTTCTGGATCAAAGCCAGGCTGACGTGCTTAAAAGCCGGGATTTTTACAGATTTATCCAAAGCGATATAGGAAGGCGCATGAAGGCGGCAGCTTTATCCGGCAGTTTGAAGCGGGAGC
>JAFYEL010000119.1 GCA_017544285.1 Lachnospiraceae bacterium
AATCTGAGAATAAAAATGCCCCCTCTCGGGGGGGGACATTCCAGTGAGACACGCGGGAATCGAACCCGCGACAACTTGATTAAAAGTCAAGTGCTCTACCGACTGAGCTAGTGTCCCATTATGAACGACCAGGGCTAGCCGGATTCGAACCAGCGAATGCAGCAGTCAAAGTGCTGTGCCTTACCGCTTGGCGATAGCCCTATCAGGGTGGATAAAGGGATTCGAACCCTTGGCCTCCAGAGCCACAATCTGGCGCACTAACCAGCTGCGCTATACCCACCATATACGGGAAGATCCCGACGTGCCCGAAGGGATTCGAACCCCCGACCCACGGCTTAGAAGGCCGTTGCTCTATCCAGCTGAGCTACGGACACACGTCCTGCGAGGCCTTGGCCTCCGACAGTTCCGGCATAACTTGGATACCGGACGGCTGTATGGTAAAAATAAGAGCGGGTGATGGGAATCGAACCCACGTATCCAGCTTGGAAGGCTGGTGTTCTACCATTGAACTACACCCGCGTCAAACATCGCATATATTACAATGTTTCAAATAGTTTGTCAAGCATTATTTTGAAAGCTCTCTGATCTCGGCTTTTATCCTGCCGTCTTCATCGATCTCCATCACCGCGTAGGTGGGGATCCTACCCTCCTGGCGGGGAAAGGCAACGCTCCCCGGATTTATGGCCAGAACTCCCCGGGATTCATGGATGTAAGGCCTATGGGTATGGCCGAAGAGCACCACATCGACGCCCCTTGAGACCGCCTCGTGCTCTATCCGCTCCGGGCTCATGGAAACATAGTAATAATGGCCGTGGGTCACCCAGAAGCGCCTGTCCATCACGGTAAACTCCAGCTCACTGTCCAGGTCCGAAAAGAAGTCGTTGTTTCCGGATACTATCTTTACGGTGCAGTCAGCCAGTCTTTCGAGGAAATACTCGCCCCCCTCTATGTCACCGCAGTGGATGACCATGTCAAAGGGCCTCTCCCTTTCTATTACCTGGCGCATTTTGATATTGTCTCTGTGAGAATCACTCATTACAAGTATCTTCACAAAACACCCCCGGCTAACCTTTCCTTCATAAGTCTAAGCGCCTTACCCCTGTGGGATATGGCATTTTTTTCATCGGCAGTAAGCTGTGCCACGGTCCTTCCATACTCAGGGATCACCACTATGGGATCGTATCCGAAACCCTTGTCCCCGGCCTGCTCGTACCCTATCCGGCCCTCCATGGTGCCTCTCACCACCTGACTGCTCCCGTCGGGAAGGACGGCAGCCACGGCGCAGACGAATCTGGCGGTGCGCTCTTTGTCGGCAACACCCTCAAGGCGCCTTAGGATATCATCCATCTTTTCCTTAAAGGGAACATCCCTTCCCAGGTACCTGGCGGAATAGATGCCCGGTTCTAATCCCAGGGCGTCCACTTCAAGGCCGGAGTCATCGGCCATCACCAGCCCTCCGGTCTTTTCCCAGACCGCCTTCGCCTTTATCAGGGCATTTTCCTCAAAGCTGGTGCCGTTTTCCTCTATATCGCCTTCAAAGCCCACCTCGGACATGGGGACCACCTCGCAGCCCTCCATGATCTCTTTTATCTCAACGATCTTTCCTTTATTCTGTGTGGCAAAAATGATCCTGTTCATATGCTTCCTCAAACGACAGACGGTACCCGGCAATGTGCCGGATACCGCCCCCTTTGGTTAACCCATTGTCACTACTACTTCGTAGCTTGTCTTTCCTTCCTGATAAGGGATCACACATCCCTCAACGGCCGCCCCGTCAACCGTCATGGATACGACGCCCTTCTCAACGTCGTTGGGATTCTTGACGGTGATGTTGTAAACCGCGCCTCTGTACTCACGCTGCAGAGTGAAATCTCCGAAGCCCTTGGGCGTGCAGGGATTTATCTGCAGGCCGTCCAGAGTGGGATATACGCCCAGGATGTACTGGGAGATGTTTACGAAGGTCCATGCCGCCGTACCGGTGAGCCAGCTGTTCTTTCCTTCGCCGTGGAACTTTGCGTCCCTGCCGGCTACCATCTGACAGTAGATGTAAGGCTCGGTGCGGTGTATCTCCGAAAACTCCTCACAATATGCGGGGCAGGTCTTTTTATAGATCTCGAAGGCTCTGTCGCCTCTTCCGACCACGGTCTCGGCGATGGAAACCCAGGGATTGTTGTGGCAGAAGATTCCGGCGTTCTCTTTGTATCCCGGGGGATAGGATGAAACCTCGCCCAGCTCCTCGTGGTATACGGTGTAAGCGGGCTGGAGGATCATGATACCGTAATCCGTATCAAGATGCTTCTTTACGGACTCGAGTGCCTTTACGGCCTCGCCGGACTCAACGCCCACGCCTGCCAGTACGCAGAAGCCCTGGGGCTCGATATAGATCTTACCCTCTTCGCACTCGGAGGATCCGACTTTGCCGCCGTAGGAATCATAAGCTCTTACGAACCATTCGCCGTCCCAGCCGGCATCCTTTGAAAGGAGGCGCTCATTCATGGCTGCTACCTCGGCAAGTGCTGCGTCGGCCTTGTCGTTCATTCCCTTTTTGCGGAGAAGATCAGCGTACTCACGGCCGTACTTTACGAACATGCCGCCGATGAACACCGACTCCGCAACAGGTCCCTCGGAGGGGCCGAAGGTCTGGAAGGACTCTCCGGGCTGTGTGGAATGGCAGTTGAGGTTCAGACAGTCGTTCCAGTCTGCCCTGCCGATAAGGGGAAGTCCATGAGGACCCTTGTGGTTTACGATGTAGTCAAAGGAGCGGGTCAGATGCTCAAGCAGAGGCTTTGCAACGGACATATCGTTGTCGAAGGGAACGATCTCGTCCAGGATGCTGTAATCTCCCGTCTCTCTGATGTATGCATTTGTACCTGCGATGAGCCAGAGGGGATCATCGTTGAAGCCCGAGCCTATGTCGGAATTGCCCTTCTTGGTGAGGGGCTGATACTGATGATAAGCCGAGCCGTCCTCGAACTGGGTGGAGGCGATATCTATGATACGCTGACGCGCCCTGTCGGGGATGAGATGTACAAAGCCCAGAAGATCCTGGCAGGAATCTCTGAAGCCCATGCCGCGGCCGATACCCGACTCGTAATAGGAAGCGGAACGTGACATGTTGAAGGTAACCATACACTGATACTGGTTCCAGATGTTGACCATGCGGTTGACCTTGTCATTGGAGGTCTGTACGGTATACTTGGAAAGAAGCTTCTTCCAGTAGTCGTTAAGTACGCCGAAAGCCTTGTCAACATCGGCGTCGGTCTTGTAGCGGTCGATCATCTCAAAGGCCTTCTTCTTATTGATAACGCCCTTGGATTCCCACTTCTCCTCGTCGGTGTTCTCAATGTAACCCAGGACAAATACGAAGCTCTTTGCCTCGCCGGGAGCCAGGGATACGTTTATCTGATGGGATGCTATGGGTGACCAGCCCGAAGCCACGGAGCCGGTGCAGCTTCCGTTCTTTACGGCATCGGGGGCATCGGGACCGTTGTATGCCCCGAGGAATGCATCCCTGCTGGTGTCAAATCCGTCGATATCGGTGTTTACCGAATATACTGCGTAGTGATTGCGCCTCTCACGGTACTCGGTCTTGTGGAAGAGAGCGGAACCGGAGATCTCAACCTCGCCGGTGGAAAGATTCCTCTGGAAGTTCTTCATATCGTCGTCTGCGTTCCAGAGGCACCACTCAACATATGAGAAGAGCTTAAGCTCCTTTGCGGATGCGGACTCGTTTTTAAGGGTGATCCTGGAAACCTCGCAGGTATCGTTCATGGGAACGAAGGTGAGCACATCTGCCTTCACACCGTTCTTTGAACCGGAAAACTTTGAATATCCGATACCGTGACGGCACTCGTATGAGTCAAGCTCTGTCTTTGAAGGCTGCCATCCGGGATTCCAGAAGGTGTCTCCGTCCTTAATAAAGAAATATTTTCCGTTGGTATCTACCGGGCAGTCGTTGTAGCGATACCTGGTAAGGCGAAGGAGCTTGGCGTCCTTATAGAAAGTATACCCGCCGCAGGTATTGGAGATCAGCGAGAAAAAATCCGTATTTCCCAGGTAATTGATCCAGGGAAGCGGAGTCTTGGGAGTCGAGATGACATACTCCCTGTTTTCATCATCAAAGTAACCGAATTTCATTTTTTCCCTCCAGTACGTTTTAGTTTGACGGCCATGACAAAGGCACCGGCTGCGGTCCCTGCCACATCCCATCAGATTGTGAAAAGAAATACAACAGGTATATTATATGATATACGGGGGCTAAAATCAATCGGGATTAAATGCTTGCTTTTTTTTCCATAATTATATACATTACTTAAAGAAAAAACCGGCTTCGGAGGGGACCGAAGCCGGAAATGAGGGGAGTATAATGAACCCTTTCGGACTCATTAGTATAATGAGGGGGGATACCGGGAATTCCTTTCCCGTAAATTCATGTTAACACAGCCCCGCACAAAAATCCAATGAACAAAAGGTGAAAAAAGAGTGAACTGATGGACACAATTAAGCTGATAGCCCCCTGCCACTTCGGCCTGGAGGCGGTATTGAAAAAAGAGATCTACGACCTGGGCTACGACATAGCAGAGGTTGACGACGGAAGGGTGACCTTCATCGGCGACGAGCAGGCCATAGCAAGGGCAAATGTCTTTCTGCGTAGCGCCCAGCGCATCCTCATAGAGGCCGGGAGCTTTAAGGCCGAGAGCTTTGAGGAGCTCTTTGACCGCACCGCCGAAATTGAGTGGGAGCGTTATATTCCCAAAGACGGACGTTTCTGGGTGGCTAAGGCTTCCTCGGTCAAGTCAAAGCTCTTCTCCCCCTCAGACATACAGTCCATAATGAAAAAAGCCATGGTCAGAAGGCTCTCCGGCATCTACGGGATCGAGCACTTCCCCGAGACGGGGGATCCCTATCCCCTCAGAGTTTTTATAAAAAAGGACAGGGTCACCGTAGGACTGGACACCACCGGGGAATCCCTTCACAAGCGAGGCTACCGCAAGCTTTCCTCAAAGGCTCCCATAGCGGAGAATCTGGCAGCAGCCCTCATCATGCTCACCCCCTGGAAGGCGGGCAGGATCCTTGCGGATCCCTTCTGCGGCTCCGGCACCATTCCCATTGAGGCAGCCATGATGGCGGCAAACATCGCCCCGGGTATGAACAGGGAATTCACTTCAATGGACTGGGCTAATATAATAGAGAAAAAACACTGGTATGAGGCCTTTGACGAGGCCCGAGACCTTGTGGATATGAGTGTAAAGACCGAGATCCTCGGTTCCGATATAGACCCGGACATGATAAAGATCGCAAAACAGAACGCCAAAATGGCCGGCGTAGAGGGCCTTATTTCCTTCCGTTGCTGCGATATGGCAGAGTTTACCCACCCCGGCAGCTACGGCTTCATAATCACAAACCCGCCCTACGGCGAGAGACTTATGGCAGAGGATGAGCTTGCCCCTCTTTACGCAACCCTGGGCCGTACCATAGACAGACTGGACAGCTGGTCCGCCTATATCATAACCTCTTACGAAAATGCCGAAAAACACATGAAGAAAAAGGCCGCCAAAAACCGTAAGATATACAACGGAATGATAAAGACCTATTACTATATGTTCCCCGGGAGGAAGCCGGGTAGATGAACCGGGATACGATCGTTGAAAAACTGATGAACGCCTGTGCCATACTCTCGGTCCTTGTACTGACGATTTTTTGTTTCACCTATCTTCCTTCTTCTGCAAAGCCCGCAGATAAAAAGGCTGCCGGAACTGCTGAAGGGGCGCCCTCCGAAGAAACCCCATCGGAGGATAAAGCCGAGGGTACAGACGCTCCCGTGATCTTCATAGATCCCTGCCACGGAGGAGCCGACAGCGGCACCGTTGCAAACGGTACAAAGGAGGCGGATATAAACCTTGCCTTGGCAAGGCAGATCCGTGACATCCTTTTGTCCCGGGGCTATGACGCAAGGCTCACCCGGGAAGATGAGATCATAGTCCCCGAGGAAGACTCAAGGCTTGAAAGAGCGCGCCGGGAAAATGCGTCCTTCTACCTTTTCCTGCGCTGCAACGGAGATATACACTCCAGGATCAGCAGCGGAGCCACTGTGGAATACTCTTCAGGCGCGTCTACCGTTTCCGGCCCCGGAGACAACGCTTCACGGCAGGCCGCCGGATCTATCTTAAAAGAGCTGAAAAAAAATCCGGGGATCAAACTGTCCCCGGATGAAATAACATCTTCGGCCCTGATCCCCTCCGGAGCTTCTCCGGTCTGTGTATCCGTCAAAGCCGGTTACCTCACCAACAGGTCCGATGCTGAAATGCTGGGGGATAAGGAGTACTTAATGGCCCTGGCCGAAGCCATCGCCTCGGGCGTCTGCGATCAGATGGCCTCATCAATGGCCTTGGATAACTGATCCGCACAAGAGGTTCCGCGGCCTCCGCAGAGATTCCCCCGCAGTATGTCGGCGCTCTTCTTTGCATCCGCCCCCTCAAGTAGCCTTCCGATGGCCTTCAGGTTTCCGTCACAGCCTCCGATAAATACTAGGTTGTGCATAAGCCCCTGATCGTCGAGATCGAAATCTATCTGCCTGGAGCACACACCGCTGGGTGAATAAGTGATATGTTTCATTTGATTCTCCTTTTCTTTTACTTGACAATGCCGATGGCACTGTGATAATATGTTATAGTTGTTGACGTCACCGACGCAATGTCGGATGAATTAGGTAAAATCGCAAGCGATTCTTTTATGTCTCGCATGTGATGCTCGACGTCACTGGCACAAGGCCAGATGACTTGTGCGCTTAGCTCAGCTGGATAGAGCGTTTGGCTACGGACCAAAAGGTCGGGAGTTCGAATCTTCTAGCGCACGCTTGGACCCGGAGTTTTACTCCGGGTCCTTTGTTTTGCATATTTACTTATTCAGCGCACTTCTGTAATCATAGGAAGAGATCCAGGTTCCGGTAAAATTCCCTTTCGGCTTTGCATTCACTGTCAGAACGCCGTAAAGACTCTCTCTCACCAGTGTGTATTCCACCTCTTTCTTGGTAAGCTTGATCTTTACAGTCTTACCGTTTATGGTTCCCTCCCAGAAGAGGGACTTAAGCTTATCCTTTGAGGGCTTGCACAGAATCCGTCCGGAAAGGCCCGCCCTGGACTGACTGAGATCCAGCATCATTATATCAAAGCGCACGTTGTTCTGCTTGCGCTTGAAATACTTGTTCAGCGCCTTGATCTGCGCCTTCTCCTGCTTTGACAGGAGAGCTCCCTTCTTTGCCTTTATCACGGGTATCATCACCGGCTTTTTCTTAAGGCCCTCCCGCTCTTTTCCGTAGATGTCGGCGCTGGCCTTTTTGCCGTTCTTCACCTTAAGGCTCTTTACATAGAACTTTTCGGAGCCGTTACCGCTGATGGTAAAGCGCAGGTCCGCAGAACCCTTCTTAGATCCCGTGAGGGTGTGATTCTTTGCGGTATAGAATACATAGGGACTGTAGGAAACGCTGTACCTGAAACCGTTTATGTCCTCGGTCACAAAACTCCTGTCATTATCCGCAAGATTCCTGGATGTGATATAGTCGGTCTCATCCTTTTCCAGGGTCTTCATATCAATAGCCGTCACGGTGATCGGATCGCCGCCTAGGCTTTCCGCTGCGGTCAGAAAGACCTTGCCCTCATACGGTGCCGCAGAGTTTATCGCCGTCAGGCCGTGAGAGAATCTCTTTGTCAAAGGTTTTAACTCAAGGCTGCTCCAGGATGCAAGGCTGATATCGGCGTGAACCTTTTTTTTGCTGTCATACAGAGAAGAGAATACCAGTATTCCCTCTTCGACTCCCGCGCAGTCCATATCCCCATGCTTAAGTCCCTCGGGCACGAAGTTCTCGCTCACCACCTTTGGAACACCGGTTCCCGTGGATATATTTACCTTTTCAACGGTATTATCATCCTCGCCGCATACCACAAAGATATCATTTGAGCCGTCTTTTACAAGTTTGCCGTTCTTGTGCTCTCCCTTGAGATTGTATTCTTTCGCCGCATAAAATACCTCGTGAAGCTCATGTGTGACAAGGTCCTCTACATCCTTAAGTCCAAGGCAGACAAGCCGTCCCGGCTTTCCATCGGTGTTGAAAAGGCCGTAGATATCGCCACCTACATTCACCATGTCGACGAGTTTTCCTTCTTCCAAATACAGTGGTATGTAGCCTGCCTCGCAGTCTTCTCCCTCAAGAGGATCGATCACCCCGATATATCCGTCTATATTGTAGATTATATAATCCCTCCATATAGCCGTGGGAAATGCCAAACCATCGGCTTGCATCTCCAGATCGCTGTCCTCGATCCTCCAGGACTGTTTATCTCCGGGAAGCCAGGATACCAGTTCCGCCTTACGGCCTTCCCGGTCCTGTTCCATGAAATACATCCTGCCGTTATAAGCCGCAAGAGGCGCCGCCGCATTATATATCTCACCGGGTGTATTGAGGATACTTTCCCTTTCTGCAAGATCATCCAGCCCCCTGTCTATATCAAAGAAGTTCCTTCCGTCTCCGGCAGAACTTATCACCCTTACCTCAGCTTCCCCGTCTAAGCAAGCCTCGGGAAGTTCTGCCCGTATCAGCCTGTCACTCCAGCCCAGGATCTGTGCCGTTGCTCCGTCCACCTTCAGGCTGCCCTTGGTATCTCCGAAGAAGAATCCTCCGATCTCTGCCTCTCCGGCTGCATTTACCGACAGTGAGAGGGGGACCGGTGTATAAACAGCCCTCTCCATGAGACGGTTGCCATCGACGATACCTTCTGTCACACAGTAATCCTTCGCTGCATCGGTTTTCCTCACCGATGCCCTTACGGAAGCAGCCCTCAGCTTGGCCGCACCTTCGGGAGTTTTTTCAGCTGCCTCCGCAGTCGAAAAGGTCATGGCCGCCCGGGCCAGCAAACCGGTCACAACGGGAGTTGCCATTGACGTACCGCTCAGATAATAATAGGGCAAGGCCTCACTTGTAAAGGTTACATCATCCAGAAGCAGAGAACAGGTTCCGGTTTTGTCAGCCTTGCTGTATCCCACCAGGGAAAAATCAATATCAAGCTTTGAATAATCCGTATTTTCCGGCAGTTCCAGGTTGAACGAATCCCATACTTTATCGGCACTTTTCACGTACTGGAGCTTTTTCCCGTCTTTATTTGGAATGCTGACATTGATGACGCACATGCCCTCCTTATCCTCGATATCGAGCCTGGCAAAAAACGTCAGATATTTGGGCTTACTGCCATTGAGGGTGTTACCCATCTTCAGCTTCGCATCAACCTTTTTTTCGCCGTCCCGATGGATGCCCTTTACCTCGAGAGCATGAGTGTTCGTCCCCTGAGGTCCCACGGTCTCGACTATGGCGGTTTCCGCCCCCGTCAGATTTATACGCCCCGAATTCTTAAGGTTATCGGGTTCGGTCTCATAGTCATCTGCCGCATCACTGTCGTCAGTCTTTTTCGCCGGGGTGCTTATGCCGGCCAGGGGATATTCCTGTCCGACAGGCATAGTGGAAAGGATCGCGGTCCCCGGTGCGAAAACATGGGTGTTTCTTTCCCCGTAGTTTGAATATGAACTCATCTCTCCCGTTGCTTCCGCCGAGTCCACTACGATAACTCCCGGATTCTGTCTGGTTCCGGATTGGTTCATCAACTTCACGTCACTGTCTTTGCTTTCGTTACCTGAGGCTATAGCCGTGCATACCCCGTTCTTTGTCAGCTCATCCTTAAGGATATCGGCAGCATGATCCAAACCATAACCGTTGAAGGAGCAATTGATGGCAACCAGATTTACGCCTGCCTTTTTCGCTTCAAGCAAGTACGAGAATCCGGCCACCATATTCATGGTACCCCCTCTTCCCTCCGCGTCTAATGCCTTTATCGCCATGACCCTCGCGCCGTTGGCCACGCCGCTGATGCCGGCACCATCCCACTTTGCGGCTATTATTCCGGCGCAGTGAGTACCGTGTAAATGATCGTCCTTCGGATCAGCGATCCGGGCAATGTACTCTTCCTCTTCCTCCTTATTTCTGTACTGCTCGTCCTCCTCGACAGTGTATTCATAATAAGCGGTGTATGCAACTGCGTTGTATCCGTATTTACCGCCACCCAGTTTTTTCAGGGCGGGATATTTTTCACCGTCCGTCCACATAACATCCTTAAGATCCGGATGATCGTAGTCGACTCCCGTATCCATGACGGCTACAACAACCTTTTCGTCGGGATCGAACTCAGCTTCATTCCATCCCGGAATCCTTGCTCCATACATTCCTGCCATATACTGGCGGGCGGTCATATCAGGGACAGCCTTTTCTTCCCCGTCATTTTCTTCCTCACCGGAAGGTATATCCTGCGCAGGCTCTTCCTCATCAGTTGCTGCCACGCTCTCATCTCCCGTTGCATCCATCGCCTCTTCCTCGGTCACTTCTTCCTCGGTCACTTCTTCAAAGAAAGGATCCTCCTCGGAATCTATACTGTATATATAGTTCGGCTGGCAGAAGACTACCTCGCTTTTTTCATTGAGAGCGTCTATGATCTCCGCGGTGGAATGGCCTTTGGCCTTTGCATAGCAGAGCACCGTTTCCTCTTCTTCGGACCCGCCTGTGGCTCCTTCCATATCACCGTAATCCGCAAAGGCGTCGCTGACATCCGCGATCTCCACGGAGCTGTCCAGCACGCGGTCCCACTCATCCCGGCCGCCTGTGGGCAGTTCGCCTTCATATTTGCGCAGACATACTATGACTTCACCCTCTGTATACTCTGCGTCCTTCGTAAGCTCCGCTCCGGACTTCTTTTCAAAGAATGCTCCCGTATCTGCAGCTCCGGCAGGCTCTGAACCCTGGATCGTCTTCTTTCCGAGGTTTGCTACCCGGGGATCGCCCGGCTTTATCAGACTCTCCTCAAAGCTCACGAAATCCACCCCAAACTCCCCGGCCGGCTGCGCGGCCATCACGGATGAGGTTGAAATGGTCTCGAGTGCCATAACGAGAGCCAGTAATACGGATAATCTTCTACGCTTCATTTTTTACCTCCTTATTTCTGCCAGGGGCAAGAAAAAACATGAACAACAGTAAATATGGCGAATTGATGAAAAAATTCTCAAAAAATGATATGAGCAGCATGGAAAACGCAGCTGCAAGCCTTAAGCGGTCGTAAACGCTCCCGCACGCCCCAAGGGCCTCGTAAAGTCTTTTGACAAGCAGCACCATGACCGCCGCGAAGACTATAATGCCGTGGACGGCCAGTATGTCAAACAGACCGTTGTGCACCTCAAATATGAAAAAGCTCTTCAGATGGTAGGACGAACCAATGCCCGTAAGCGGCATGGCCCCAAAGGCCTCCCATAGCTCCTTCCAGATGTGCTGTCTTCCGGAGAGTATATCCTTGTACAGTATGGTGATGTTTATGCCCCATCTGTCCATCAGTATGTACAGAGCGGTAAACAAAAGGCTTCCGGCGGTACAGAGGGCCACCAGCATCCCCTTCAGCACACGGCTTTTGCACACAAGGGGCAGCATCAGATACAAAAGTCCGAAGGCCAGCATCCCCGCCAGCACGCATCTTGAGTGATACAAAAGGCACAGAAGAGTGGCCGTCAGGTACTGTATCACCTGAACGAACCGCAGGTATCCCATATCGGGACGCCCTTCCATTATCAGTTCCATGAGCAGCATGCTGAGTATGCCCGTCAGCATAAAGATCATGCCTGCCATGTTAAAGTTAAAATACCATCTGACGGTGCAGTACCACCAGATCAGGAGCACTGCTCCAACCGAACAGACAAACAGCTTTTCACCCCGGGTCAGTTCGAAAAAGCCGAGACAGACACAGGCCAGCAGCAGATCCGCCGCAGTCAGGAAGGCCCCCTTATTAGAGCCTATCACAAACAGGTTGATCATGGCAACCATGCAGCCTGCCAGGGCGATCAAAATCTCCCTGTCCTTAAGGGCCGCAACAGGTCCTTCGGGAGATGAGAGCACCCGCTCCCCCACCAGGGCCGCCAGGGCAAAAAAGCTGGCCAGTGACGTAAATCTGGCAGCCACCAGGTTCACCTCCTGGATCAGGAAGCAGCTGAGTATCTGGAGGGTTATTATGAAAATAAACAGTTTATTTGTCTTCATGGGCAAAAAATCTCTCTCTGACCAGTCCGAAAAGTCTGCCGGCGTACATCAGCGTAATGACCGCAAAACAGAGGACGCTCACCGGCAGGTTGTAGGGAAGGGAAGCGGATACAAAGAGCATCTGTACCAGTATGAACAGATAGGCAAGCATATCCCTCACCCTGTTTATCTGAAGCTTAACGTGTTTCCCCACCGCAATGTGTGAGAAAAAGAACATGGTAAAGTAGCTTATCATGGTGGCCATGGCAGCTCCCATGGCTCCTATTTTCCGTATGAGTATGAAATTCAAAACTATGTTCACAAGGGCGCCTATGCCTGTGGCCTTTCCCATGGCGGCCCCGTCCTTAAAGGCCAGACAGATGGAACCCAAAAATCCCGTGAGGGCCCCGAATATCACCGAGATCAAAAGGGGAGGGACCATGGACCAGGCGTTGTAAAACTCCTTTGCAAAAAGCAGGTAACAAATGGGCTTTAAGGCCAGTATCAGAAAGGAGCATCCGAAGGTCATGACGCTCTGATAACCCTCGTACACATGGGAGAAAAACACCGCCGAATCCTCGTCGTCGTAGGTCTTGTTTGCCGAGATCTGCCACGCCTGGGCAAATATCCGCTGAAAGACAGTTAGGATCGCGGGGATCTTGTAGGCAACCGCATAGAGACCGTTTACCGCGGCGCCGCACATGGCCAGCACAAAATACCTGTCTATGGCGTTATTGGCCCAGCTGGATGTGGAATACAGCATCATGGATCTGCCGTAGCTGTTCATCTCGCTGTCAAGCTCCGCAGAGGGAGCCTCTTCGCCACTGACCATGCGCCGGATCAAAAGGAGCATCATCAGTCCCGCTCCGGCGTAGGCGATCATCTGGGACACAAGATAGCCTGTGAGTCCGATCTTAAACACCAGCAGGAACAGCACATTGGATCCTATGAGAAGGACGGTGCAGAGCACCGATCCGCCTATCATCACCTTAACCTGCTCGCAGCCCTGGCAATACAGTATCATGCCTTCGTAGAGGGAACTGCAGACAAAGAGCAGTTCAAAGAGCAGAAAATACATCTCGGGTTTCAGCAGACCTGCCGAAAACATGGGGAGCATCTTTCCCACCAGCCGGCAGATGAAATAGCCCACGGCACAGAGGGCGCACACAAGAGCGTCCGCAGCCACGGTGTACTTGAGCATGACCTTAAGCACCGCCGGCCTTTTGTCGGCGTGCTCTATGCCGAAGCGCAGGGCCGCCTCCCCGGCGTTCATGGTGAGCAGAGGCACCAGCAGCAGCAATGTGGTCTGCAGTCCGTCGGCAACGCCGTACTCGCCGGTGGACAGCACATTCGTATAAAGAGGCACCAGCAGCATCACCAGGATCTTCGACACGAAATTCCCGATGGTGAAGAGGGCCATATTCCCGAACAGGTTTTTATATCTTCCCTTTTTCATAAACTATCAGAAGCAGAAACAGTATGACGGGTGTGTAGTCCGCCCACATGAAATCCATATCGATAAAGGACTCGATGGCTATGGCAAATATTCCCGATGCCGCAAGTATCTTAAGGGGAGCACCCGCAGCCTCGTATGTGAGGTGCTCTCTCATCATCAGCATCTTTCTCAAAAGGATATACAGGGTCAGTACAAAGACTATGATGCCGTGTACCGCCAGTATATCATACATGACATTGTGAATGTTGTATTCGAAAAAGGACTCAAGCTTGTATCCCGAGCCTATGCCTGTGAGGAGCATATTCTTAAGCTTATTCCAGATCTCCAGCCAGATCTGCTCTCTTCCGGAAAAAAGGTTCTTGTAGAAGAAGGGCATTTTGAAATTGACTCCGGTGGCTGCCAGCGCCACATACATGAATACGAAGACAAGGGACCCGAGGGTGGAAAAATAAACCAGGAAGGAGAACATCTTCTTTGAGTTCCACCACTTTTTAGGGGCGATATAGTAAAAGAAAAGAAAGAGGAAGAGGGCCAGAAAGGCGCCTCTTGCAAGGTGCCAGAGCACAAGGTTAACGAGCCTTACCACAAAGAACACCACCAGCAGCCCGTAGAATTCCTTTTTCTCGGAGATGCGTACCAGAAGGGCCATGGCGCAGAAAAAAGTAAAGGTCGTGACGGAGGCCCCGGTGTTTGAATTGTAGGAAAAGGCCAGATCTATAAGGGCCCAGATAAGGAATACAAAGGTGAAGACGCCGCACATGAACTCCAGCTGTCTGCCATCCAGCCGTACCTTGTCGCAGATATACCAAAGCATGAGCATGTTGGCGATTATCAGAAAGCAGCCCTTGTTGGAGCCGATGATAAAAAGATTTGCCAGGGCAACCACCATGGCAAGTCCCGTGGCCAGAAGCTCCGGGCTCTTTTTCTTAAGCTCCCCCACCCAGTCCACATTGTTTAAAAAGAGGATGGCCAGGCACACAAAAATAATGGAGGTGTTATAGCGCTCCGTGACATGGTAAAACATGGGAAAAAGCCAGGTCCCCGCATAAAAGATCATGAGGGCGATGACCGCGATCCAGTTTATCACATATTTTCTTTTGTTTTCCTCCCTGTATTCAGAGAGAGGCCTAAGCTTTAATATATTCATCTCCGAGCTTTGAAAGGTTGCGCCATACGGCGCTCCAGGAGTGGTTTTTTTGATCTATTGCGCCAAGGAGTCTGTCGTGGTTGGGCTTCTCCCACAGCTCCCTGATCCTTTGGGCTATCTCATCCGCATCCTCGGTGTCATTTATCAGATCACCCTCCGTAATGCTGTCTGAACTAAATACGCCCAGTGCCCCGATATTTTTTGAGAGCAGAAGGCTGCAGCCCCGGGTCAGAGCCTCAAGGGGCGCAAGGCCGAAGGTTTCAAAGCAGCTGTTCTGTATGTAAATGTCGCTCTCTTCGAGGCCGGTAAAAAATGCCTCGCTTCCCACGGCTCCCATGACCTGCGTGAAGGGTGCACCTTCGATAAGCTGCGAATCCGCTCCCTTTTCGCCGTAAACCTTAAGAGAGCACTCGAATCCCTCTAAGTTCAGCTTTTCCACCGCCCTGCAGATCACGGCGATCCGTTTTCTCGGCATCCCTCCGCCGGAGGAAACAAGGCGGCAGGCCCCATCCCTTTTTGCAGGAGATTTTTTGCTCACGGGTTCATCAAAGAAAATGCCGTTGGAAAGACAGCCGATCTTTCCCGCATATCGGGGATAGTTATCCTTAAGCCAGGCTTCGAAGCTTTCGGATACCGCCAGTATCCTGTCACATTCCTCAAGGACTCTCCTCTCCACCCGGTTCATGTCCTCGTCGGGACATCTGTTGATGGCGTTTTCGTGCTCGACACAGCCGTGCATCCAGAAAAACACCGGCTTTTTGTGCCGGGCGGCTATCCTCAGCGCGTGAAGGTTCTGCTTTGAGTGGCCGGATAGAAAGCAGATATCCGCCTTTGGTATCTTTATATACAGCTCAATGAGCCTTAGTATCCTGTTTTTGAAGCTCTGGGACAGGGTCTCCTTCGGCATGGCCGAAAGCAGAGCCCTGGTGGCGTTGGCCGGTCCCGTGCCTGAGGTGTAGTCACCTATTACGAAGTATCTCATTTCGCCCCTTAAACATCATCTTCAATGCCCGGAAAAATCCGTTGTCATTTTTGTAAAGGCCGTATTTCCGGACCGCAAACTGAAGGATAAAAAACACCGAAAGCGCCGGCGACATACGCTGATATCCGGCGCCCCTGTCCACAAAGTATCTGTCAGAGTAGCCCTTGAACCAGGTGGACTCCGTCTGGGAAAGGGTGGCTATCTTTTGGGGACAGTAGACGATCTTAAGTCCCTTTGCAATGGCGTCAAACAGAAAGATGTTCTCTTCTCCCATCCCATAGGTGCCGCCGGCTCCGAATCGCTCGTCCATGGCAAGAGCGTTTTCAAGGATACTCTTTTTCCTGAAGGCTATCTCCGGGGAAAATATCTTAAAGGATGCCATCCTTCCCATGGGACCCTCGCTTTTCATGACGGGGCTCCTGCGCTCCGGCCTGGAGATAAAGAACACTATGATGTCCGCGTCGGGATTCCTGTCAAAGGCTTCAAGGATGCGCTTCGGGGAGTCGTCTTCATACACGCAGTCATTGTCGCAGAATATGCATATATCATCCCTGTCAAAGGCTTCCTCCGAGGCCTTTTTTACCGCAAGATTACGGCTTTTGGAAAGCCCCCTGTCGGTGGTGGACAAAAACAGGAGCCTCCGGGCTCCCTCTTCTGTCAGGGTCTCTCCCTGTGTGTCACACTGGTTTATCAAAACAGCGTCGCAGCCTATGTTCAGCTCCCGCAAAAGGGAGGTATCACTCTGGTGCATTGCGGAAAGAAGTACGCACAGTCCCATATCACAGCCTCCTGAACACGGCGTTTGCCGCATAGAAGCAGAAACAGTATGCACTGTAGGGAATGCTGAAATGCTCTACATTGCGGTAGAGGTTCCATATCCTCTTTATGGCGGTGAGCTTATTCGAAGAAAGGGTCCCGGCGCTGCGCCTGTAGAGGGTCTTGGGATCGTTGAGGCCGTACCCCTTAATGCCGCTGCGCAGTACCTGCCACCAGGTGGCCGAATCTTCGGAGGGTACATCCGGCATCATCATCAGGCTTTCCTCCAGCCTGCTGCTGTCAAAGATCACCGTACTGGTAAAGATGGTGGTGTTCTTGATTGCCTCCCTGTAGGTTATGGTGGAAGGCACCTGAACTATCTTTGCCACCCCGACTCCGTCCTGGGTAGCATACTCGTAGGCCGTAAAGGAAAATGCACAGCTGTGTTTTTCCATGAAGGCAAGCTGCTCTTCGAGCTTGTCGGGGAACCATATATCATCCGCATCGAGAAAGGCAATGAACCGCCCCTTTGCCGCCTTTATCCCTCTGTTCCTGGCGTTTGCGGCGCCTCCCTTGCCCTCGAGAGTGATGAGGGAAAACCTCTCGTCCTTAAGGTAGGGAGCGATAACGGACGCACTGTCATCCTCGGAGTGGTCGTCCACCATGATGACCTCGTAGTTTTCGTAGGTCTGGCTCTTTACGGAGGCTATGGTATCTCCTATGAATTTTGCGGCGTTATGCACGGGAATGATAACGCTGACCAGGTCTGTATACATATCAGTTCCCGACTCCTTCGGTGCTCTCCGGCATGAAAAGTATCTTTACCGTGAGGATCATAAGCTTCAGATCGAGCCAAAGTGAATAACTCTCTATGTAATAAAGATCAAGCTTTAATTTATCGTAGGGTCTGGTGTTGTACTTGCCGTAAAGCTGGGCGTACCCGGTGAGCCCCGCCTGGACCTTCGTCCTGTAGGCAAACTCGGGCATATCCTTTACATACTGCTCAATAAACTCCGGCCTCTCGGGACGGGGGCCCACAAAGGACATGTCTCCCCTTAACACGTTCACGAGCTGGGGAAGCTCGTCCAGCCTGCACTTTCTTATGAAGCGGCCCACAGGGGTGATCCTGTCGTCATCCTGCTTTGCGAGCTGGGCTCCGCCCTTCTTTTCCGCATCCACTATCATGCTGCGGAACTTCATGATCTCAAACCTGCGATTGCCTTTGGTGCAGCGGATCTGTTTGTAGAGCACCGGTCCTCCGTCCTGCAGCTTTATGGCCAGAGCCGTGAGCAGCATGAAGGGGGATGTGATCAGCAGCAAAAGCAGGGACAGAACTATGTCAATGGCCCTCTTGATCACCCTCTCCTCGTACTCAAGGGGAGAACCCTGGGTCAGCAGCAGAGGGGTGTCAAACATGTGTACAGTGGTGGAACCGTTGTAGATGATATCCGAGAGCTTGGGAGCCATGAATATCCTTTTCGAGTTCTCGTAGCAGTATTTAAAGATGATATTCCTGAGTGATACCTCAAGGTCCCAGATTATCACCGTGTGCATCTCGTCTATCTTGGCGAATATCTCTTCTATGGGTCTGGAGGCGCTTATGGAATCCGTGACGTTCAGCTGGTCGCGTCTGGTGTCAAGCTTTTTCACAAAGTCCTCGGTGGCGTTTCCGTCGTAGATCAGCAGCACCTGGTAGGGATCGAAGGAGCTTTTGTATACGCTTCCCGAGAGCTTGATCCAGAAGGCTGAAAAGATGAGCTGCAGCATGGTAGCCCCGATGAGGGGTACCGGAGTGGGAAAGCTGAAGGCATACATCATGACGATGAGGTAGAATATGCCGTTGGAAAACAGGGCCGTGAAGGTTTCGGAAAACATGACCTCACCGTTTCTCCTGGAGCCTATCAGCAGACCGCCGAAGAGATTCCCAAGGAATACATAGGTGATGGCATAGATACCCAAAACCAGGATATGGCCCCTCAGGTAGAGCTGGGTCCTGAAGCTTTCGTTGTATACATAGTGCAGAACGATGTAGATAAGGGCGGTGTGGAATATCACCATTACCGCCTCTGCGCTCAGCATATATAATCTTCTTTTTGCCTCGGTGTTGTTTTTCATGTCTTTCCAAACATTCTGAGAAGGGCCGCCCCCAAAGCGGAAACCACCCTCTCAACTCCCGCAAGCTCACTTTTTTTCCCGGTGATATCGCAAAACCTCCGGTAGTGGCTGAGGTATTTTATTTTGAGCATAAGGGGGTTTTCAAGCCTCATCCTCTGCTCATAGTACAAAAGCCAGCCCTGAGGGTTATCCCTCCTGAGCCTTGCGGCCTGGTCGGTATAGCCTCCCGACACCAGCTCGCATACGGTGAGTATCTCGTCCATCACAAGGAGGGGACACATCCCGTCTATTTTATCATATACGTAGTCCTCGGGCACATACTTTTCCCCGGGGATCTCGGGAAAAGGAAATTTTTTCAGCAATTCCGTGCGAAAGACCAGAGTAGTCTCCCCGAAAAAGCCGTTTAAATAAAGGCCCCGCAGGGTGGAATACCCCCTGCCGGTATCCTCAGGCATGAAGGCCGCATCCCTGAACCTGCGTACCTGCGTCTCATCGTAGGAATCGGTAAGCTCCCACAGATCTTTAGCCGACATGCCCTTGTAGGCGACTATCCCGGCCCTTTGGGCTGAGTCCTTTGTGCAAAAGTGGGTGCCACGATGCTCCTTCCAACTTTCGGTGATGAGCCTCACCGCATCCGGTGCAAGGATGTCATCGGAGTCAAGGCAGAGAAAAAGCTCGGTGTCACAGAGGGCGGACCCGGTATTGTGAGCACGCATCTTGCCGCCGTTCTCGCGGTAAACGTATGTTATTTCAAAAGGGGCCTCAATATCCTCAAAGGCCTCCCGGGTGCCGTCGGTAGAGCCGTCATCCACTATCAGCCATTTGAAATCATGGCAGCTCTGGGCGCAGAGACTCTTAAAGGCGCGGCCCAAAAGCTCTTTTCTGTTGTAGGTCGGCGTAAAGACCGTCAGCAGTATATCAGTAGTTTTCCCACACATCCGAATAATCCGGCAGACGCCAGCCCTCCGAATCCTTTAACTCATAGTGATACAGGGAGTGATTTGCGGTCTTGCCCACAAGCCGCAGGCCGCAGTCCTTCTCCAGATAATCGCAGACCGAAGTGTTCACGGTGCTGACGCAGACATACTCGGTGCCGGTGTGCTCCATCCCCCCAAGGAACTGATCTGCGGGAATGGGCGTGCCAAGGACCACCACCGCCAGAAGCCTGGGGTAATAGATCTCCTCGGAATTTATGTCATCGGGCGTTAACTTTCCCATGACGGCTGTCAGGTACTCCTCCCTGGTACAGGAGAGCATAATGGAGGCATCATACTGCCTGAGGCACATCTCATAGTCGAATTCACAGATGGCCCTGGGGAAATAATCCCCGTCGTACCTGCCGTCGGCATCCTTGTGGATCATTTCCGACAGCTGGGGGATCTCCGTGGGCATCTTGTATATGGTGGGCGACTTTATATAGCCGTCCTTATACAGGAACTGACCGCCCAGTATAATGGCTGCCACAAAGACAGCGGCTGCGATATACCGCAATGCCCCATTTGATAAAATGCAGGCCCTTGCCATTACATAGGCTGTAAGGAACACCACCGGGGCTATCCAGAAAAATCTGTAGTACTCGTTGTTAACATCGAAGAATCTGTTCAGTACAACGGGAAACACGGGATTATATACCGTGAGAAGCAGCAGGACGGCCTGGGGCAGGAAGATCTTTTTTTCGGTGTCGGTGCCTTTTATCAGCACAAAAACAAGGGCCGCCGCGTACATGCCAACGAACACGCAGCCCTTTGAATATTCGCAAAGACAAAGCCACAGATATGAAATTCCGGCATCCGCCACATTCAAACCCTGCATGGAAATGATTGTACCATATATTGTTGCCGGGGTCAAAAGAAAGGGGACATCTTGGGTAACACCCCTCTGAGAAAAAGGCGCAAAAAAGGAGCCGCTTTTGCGACTCCTCTTTAATGATCAATAGATAGGCTGATCAAAGTTAGGCTTGTTGCCTGCACCCTCGAACTTATGTCCCTTTGCGCACTCCCAGGTTCCGTTGCTCTTCTTCCTGGTACGAACGTTCATATCACCGTTGGTCATGCACTTAAGGCACTTAGGGCCATCGTACTTCTTATCCTTGTCCTTCTTTTTCTTTCCGCCGGTAACATCATCGATCTCGTCTTCGCCTAAGGGGGTAAGATCCTTTACTTCTTCTGACATAATATTCTTCTCCTTTCAATCCTTTGATCTGCGGGATCAGGCGATCTGTCGTTTTACAAGTTCTGCAAAGAATCCGTTCTTTTGCATCAGTTCCTCGTAAGTACCATCCTCGACGATCTTTCCACCCTGCATTACAACTATTCTATCACAGTTTTTTATGGTTGACAACCTGTGAGCTATAACTATCCTTGTACACTTAAGCCGGTCAAGGGATTCCGACACCTTTTTCTGGGTGATGTTATCCAATGCACTGGTGGCCTCATCGAACATAAGTATGCGGGGTTTGGGGGCGATTGCCCTGGCGATCATGAGCCTCTGCTTCTGTCCGCCGGATATTCCTCCCTGGCCCTCGGAGATCAGGGTGTGCATTCCCATGGGCATGTGCCTTATATCATCTGCCATGCCTGCCATCTCCGCTGCCTCCCAGGCGTCCTCCAGCGAAAGCATGGGTGCGGAAATGACGATATTTGAATAGATGTCGCCGGCAAAGAGCTTTCCGCCCTGGGTCACCACTCCTATCTTCTGTCTGACTGAGCGCACGTCCAGGGTCCTCAGATCCCTGCCGTCATAGTAGACCGAGCCTCTGATGGGCTGTTCGAATCCCAGCAGCAGCTTCATGAGAGTGGACTTGCCGCAGCCCGTCTCTCCCACCACCGCAACATACTGGCCGGCGGTTATCTTCAGTGACAGGTCGTCAAGCACCTTGGGGCCGTTCTCCGTATAGGAGAAGGTGACGTTGTTGAGCTCCACGGCTCCGGAGAGACGCTCCACCGGAGGACGCTCCTCATCCACCTCTCGCTCGGAGTCGAGTATGGGCCTTGCCATCTCGAACACGGGTCTTATATTTGCTATGGTGACCGCTATTCCCGCCAGCGCTCCGAAGGCGGAGTTCACCATGCCGTAGGCGGTGTTGAAAGCGTAGTATTCGTCGGGATCGATATTGTTCTTAACCGCAAAGAAATACATTGCCATGGTTCCGATAAGTCCTATGGCCATGGACAGGGTACCGTTTATCTTTACGAAGGTAGGGGGATCGAATTCCAGCTCCGCCTTTTTCCTGTACAGCTCGCCCCATCTGGTGAAGGCCCTCTTCTCGGCACCCGTGGTCTTTATCTTTCTGACGCCGGATATGAGGGCGTAGGTCATACCGCTCTCCTTTGCCTCCAGAGCCAGCTTTTCCCTGGAGATCCTGAGATTGACGCTCACCGTCAGCACGGTCAGGCAGAGGGAGGCCAAAACGGTCAACAGAGCAGGCCCTAAAGGGAGGGTGCGTATGTGACGATCTGTCTCACATAGATCAGCGAGAATACGGAGCTGAAGCCCATGGAGAAGACTCCGTCCACCAGCATCTCCATCAGGGAGCTGACATTTTCCAGCCTGACCGCAAGTTCACCGGAGCTGTACCTGGTGAAAAACGAGGGCGGCAGGGACAAAAGTCTGATCATGGAAGCTGCGGAGACCGACTGTTCCAGTTTGATCTCAACTCTCTTCAGGATCAGGTTTGAAAAAGCCTCGTACAGTATCTTTCCTATGATGAGACTCACCATGTATACCGACACAAAGAGGAGCAGTGCCTCCGCAAAGCCCGCTGTCTCCGCGTTCTTAATAAAGCGGCTGCCGGATTCCGCCACCGCGGAGATCATCTGCGCATAGATGTCTACGGAGCGCAGGCCTATGGTAGTGGCTATGAACATGAAGATGAAGTAGCATACCAGGTCACGCTTTTCCACATTTTCGATCATAAAGGAAGCAAGGCAGGAAATACCCTTTTTATCCCTGGGGAAGGGCTTGTAGAATACCATCGCATCCTCCAGGATAGCCTTCTCGTTCTTCTTTTTAACGGAAATCCACTTGCCCAGCCTGGGATCAAAATACTTATACCCGTAAACGGTCTTTGGTATCAGGGCGATAAAATCACCACTCTCCCTAAGCTGTGCGAACATGGGGCCCGATGCCTTTTTGCTCCAGCCTGCGGTAAGCCTCACGTTACGGCTCATTATGCCGTGGGGACGAAGCTCAAAGCTCAGGATCTCGTCTACTTCCGTCATGGATGAGGGGATATCCCTGCCCTTTACGTGGTAATAGCGCAGGATCTCTCCCAGGGCACTCTGGGCCTGGATCCTCTTGTCCTCGGTGACCCTCAGTCCGCCCTTTCCCATGACCGACTCGGCGATATTCCGGAGGGTCTCCTCCAGCTCCGCCTCGTCCATCCTTTTTCTGTCTTTTATCTGTTCCTCGTACCAGCTCATCTCAAACCTACTCGTTGGTGACAAGTTCTTTATAGAACCCGCCTTCAGCCATCAGCTTTTCATGTGTTCCTCTCTGAACCACGTCGCCTCTGTCAAGGACGATTATCTCGTCGCAGTCCCTTATGGTGGAAAGTCTGTGGGCAATGATGATCAGGGTTATTCCCCTGTCCCTTACGGCCTTCATCACCTTTGCCTCCGTTATGGCGTCAAGGGCACTGGTGGCCTCGTCCATTATCAGTATTGTGGGATCCTGGGCAAGGACTCTTGCGATCTCCATTCTCTGCCTCTGCCCGCCGGAAAGGTTGGTACCTCCCTCGGCCAGCATGTGCTTGTAACCGCCGTCTCTCCTCATTATGTCCTCATGGACGGAGGCATCCCTGGCGGCCAGCACCGCCTCGAAATTCTCTATGGTCCTGTCCCACATCTTTATGTTGTTTTCAATGGTGTCCTCGAACATGATGATCTCCTGGTCCACCATTGCAACGGAGCTGGTAAACACTCCGTGGTCTATCTCAGAAACCTTTTTGCCGTCGAAGAGTATCTCGCCGCTCCAGGGGGCGTACAGGCCGGTAACAAGGTTTGCGATGGTACTCTTTCCGCAGCCCGAAGAGCCAACCAGGGCCACGCTCTGCCCCCGCTTCAATTCAAGGGAAAAATCCTTGATAAGGGGATCCGCATACTTTGCGTATCCGAAGGTTATATTGTTGATGGATAGATTTCCGGACAGCTTTTCACTACACTTTTCACCCGCTTCGTCATCAATGTCCGTTTCGATTATGGCGGGATCGTCGGGATACTCCATCACATCCTCGATCCTTTCGATCTGGGTCTTCAGCTCCTGGATCTCCTGGATCACGTCCACTATCTCTCCCGCGGGTCTCATGAACTGCCTTGTAAGCCCCTGGAAGGCCAGCAGCATACCCGCAGTGAAAAGACCGTTCATCATGAGCCACACGCTGAGGATGATGACAGCCGCGTCCACTCCCTCGGATACCAGCACGGGAACCATTCCGAAGTAGGCGTCCTGCCTTGCCATGCGCACGTTCTGGACATTGAGTGCAGCCTGATACCCCGACCAGCGCTTGAAAAAGCCATCCTCCGCACCGCTGGCCTTGATGGTATCCATCATCTCTATACCGGATACCGTGGCGGCCTCAAGAACACCCTCGTCCCTCATCAGTACTCTGGTGATATTGATACGCTTTTTTGCAATTAATCCGGCTATAGCCGTATTGAGAAGGATGCCCCCAACGCTGATGAACATAAGCTTTGTTGAATACCTTGACATTACCACCAGATAGAAGATGGCAACCGAAAGGTTCAAAAACAGAGGAGCTATTGAATTCATGAGCTTCGTAGCTATGTTGGCGTGAAGCTGCTGCCTCATATGGATATCACCCGCAAGGCGCTGGGAGAAAAATCTCATGGGAAGATGAAGCACCTTCCAGAGGAAGGAACAGCTTCCGTACGCCTCGATACGCCCGCGGATCCTGAGCATGTTTACATCCCTTATGCCGTTGCTGAAGATCTGGGTGAGCACCAGAATTGATGCCAGCACAAAGAAGGAGTCGGCGTATCTGATATTCTTTTCCGTCAAAAGTTCGTCCATGAAGAATCTGGTGCAACCGTTGATCAGGATCTCTGCCAGGGAAAGGGTGACAGACACCAGGAGTACGAAAATGATGGCCTGGGTCATACCCCTCATGGACTTTATGATATAGGCAATGACACTCTTCTCCTGCTTTTTGGGCTCGAATTCTTCGGTGGGCTCAAAAAACATGCATACCCCCGAGTATGCATCGTCAAATTCATCAATGGGCATGCAGACCTCGCCCCTTGCGGGGTCGTTTATATAAGCGTTGCCTTTTTTGAAGCCGTCCAGAACTACAAAGTGATCGAATTCCCAGTGGATGATGCAGGGGAATGTGCCGTGCTCCTTAAGACCCTCCGTATCAAGGCGGTAGGCGTTGGCGGTCATTTTGTGGCCCCTGGCCGCCCGGAGGATACTCTTTGCACTGGAGCCGTCCCTTGAGATGCCGCAGTCCTCCCTGAGCTGCTCAAGGGTGATCCATCTGCCGTAATAGGCCATGACCATGGCCAGACTTGCGGCGCCGCACTCCAGAGCCTCAAGCTGGATGACTACCGGAACCTTTGCCACGCTTCCGTTCTTTTTGGCTTTTTTTATCTTATTCTTCGACATCCTCGAAATACTCACTGAAGGCACCGGTTTCCAGGTAATCGTCGTACATTTCCAGACTACTGTAGAACATGTAGAATATGCCGCCAAGCAGCAGCACCAGTGTGGCGATCACCACCAGAATGTTCTCCGGCTCGGTAATATGTATGTAATCGTCAAGCCTTTCATGGCTTGTCATCATTTCTTCGTTTTTCCGGTTTATAGCGGGTTCGCTCATACCCCTCCTCCTTTAGTTTGTCACGTAGGTGATGGGGACTACCACTTGCATCTGACCGCCTCTGTTAAGCTCCAGCTCGGTCTGAGTGCTCCACACAAGCACTCCTATCATCATGGAGAGCATGATGATGAGTGCGATCCACACCTTGGGGGTTGTAACTGAGATGTACTTATCAAGTCTTTCTTCCATAGCTTTACCTCACAAAAGATCCGTCGGTTTTCAAAGGATCATTCCTCTGCCATAAACTCATTGTAGGAGGTCTCGTCATAGGGCACAATGATCTCGTTTGACACTATCCTGCCCCTGACCTCCATGGCGTCGTCGTAGATCTCATCGGAATAGTTGGGATGCTCGGGAGGTATCTCCAGGGCGTGCTCCGCCAGACCGTACTCCAGTTCCTTTCCTCCGATGTTATCCCTCATGCCGTACTGAACCGAAATATTTGCCAGTATGACATCCACTCTCTTAACCACCGAGGTCAGCACGTTATCCGGCGCCAAATAGGACTGGTCGCAGTCCACGCCGATAACGAATTTATTGTTGTTCTTTGCCGAATCGATAACGCCCTCTCCGGCGCCTCCCGCCGCGTGGAAGATCACATCGCAGCCGCCGGCATACATGGAATCCGCGGTAGTCATTCCCTTGTAGGAATCCTCAAAGGAACCTATGTAATCCGTGACCACTTCCGTCTTTGTGCCGCACTCTCTGTCCGCAAGGGCAACACCGCCCATGTAACCGTACTGGAAGGCCCTGAGAGTATCAACATCCATACCTCCCACAAAGCCCACCTTGCCGGTCTTTGAAACCCTGGCGGCTATATAACCTGCCAGAAACGAAGGCTCCTGTGCCCTGAAGAGCGCACAGGTGACATTTTCCGGTATATCATCATAGGCATAGTCCACTATTCCGTAATGGGTATCGGGGTGGCTCTTTGCTGCCGCCAGCACGGCGTCCGCAAACTTGTAACCCACTCCCCAGCAGATCTCGTTGCCCGCTGCCGTCAGCATATCCAGATCGCGCTCAAACTCGGCCTCGCTTCCGGCCTCTATGTAGCTGACCCTGGCGCCCACGTTAAGGTTCAGGAATTTCATACCTTCCCAAGCGGACTGGTTAAAGGACTGATCATTGATCCCCGCCACATCGCTCACCATGCCGGTCTTTAAAATGGCATCGTCGTCTCCCAGGGTAAAGATCTCGTTAATAGGGTCTTCTTCCCCCGAAGCTTCGCTTCCGGCCGCTGCTTTATCCTCCGGTTTGTCTTCGGGTGCCTGCTGTTTTTCGGCATCCTTCGCGATATCCTTTTCCTCCGTTCCGGCCTCCTGCGTTTTTACGGCTCCCTGATCACCGGAAGCCTCCTTTGCGCCGCAGCCCGAAACCAATGCCAAAGACAGGATCGCCACAGCCGGCAACGCCGTCAGCTTCCGCATTTTACTTACACTAAACACTTCTATTTTCTCCTTGCTTATTTCTTTTTAACCCTGAAGGTCTTAAGGTATTCCTTTTGCTCAGGGGTGATGCGCCTGCTCTCCACCGCCTTCTGTATGGCTCTGTTGTGGACCCCCTCGGGGAGACGGTGCTCCGTGATATACGGAATGACCGCGTCGTACTGCTTGGCCAGGGCCGTTGCAAAGTACCAGGCGGACATCATGTTGATATAATATTCATCGGAGACGATCTTTGCAACCCTCTCTGGATATTCGGGTTTAAAATCCGCATCCAGATAATGCTCCATCAGCATGCCTATGCCGAACCTTACGACATAGATCCTGCCGTCATCCAGCCAGGTCTCTATCCTTTCGGTAAGCTTATCCCGGTTCTTTTTAAACACGGAGGGAGACATCTGGTCACAGGTTGCCCAGTTGTTCACGAAGGGAAGAAAAGCCTCCAGTGCCTCCACGCATTTTTCATAGTCCTTCATGCCGGATATGATGAAAGCATGAAGCTGGTCTTCATCAAAATACTTATGGGGAAGATCTTCAAGAAATTCACCTGTATCATCCCGCTTCTGCAGCTTTTTCGCAAGGTCCCTTAAGGCCGGCGTCCTGACTCCTATCATGGAATCGGGCTCACTGCCGGGTATGAGTTTTACCTGAAAATCCCTGTACTTTATATCCTGCAGTTTAAAAAGTTCCTCTCTTATTTCATCCTTTATGCTCATTTTACAAAGCCCCTATTTTAAAAAAGTCATCGAGCTTCTTTAATAGCCCTGCCTTGTCTATGGTCTTAAGAAGGTAATCCACGGGAGAAAGCCCCACCACGGAGAGCACGCTCTCACGATCACCGTGTCCCGTCAGAAACATGACGGGGATCTGTCCCGTATCCGTATCGTTTTTCAGCATCTCCAACACCTGGGGGCCGTTAGCCACCGGCATATCGTAATCCAGCAGCACCAGATCAGCCTTGTTCCTTGCAAGAAAGCTTATGGCCTGGACACCGTTTGCCGCCATTCCCACATGGTAGCTGTCCTTGAGCCACTCGTAAACCGTTCTCATGTAGGTGATGTCATCGTCCACTATGAGCACTGTCTTTTTGCGGTTCTCACCGGTATTTGAATCCATGTATTTCCTGATGCACTTTATGAGTTCATCCATCACCAGGGGCCGTTTGAACCACCGGAGCACCAGAGTGTCGCTGACGGTCTTTTTGACCTGATCATACTCCGTGGCATCCCCTATGAGTATGAACCTGCGATCCCTGTCATTGGCCATATCCTTAAGATAGACAAGGGTCTCCGTCATCTCTTCGCTGATCTCTCCCATGAAGTATATGATGAGCTCAACAGCGTCCTTCATCTCGTCTATTTCTTTTATATCACCGGTTGTGAACCTTGCCTGAAGCCCCATGGAATCAAGCTTTGTCACCAGACTCTTTGCCAGAAAACTCTCGGTGCCGCTCACAACCAGGATCAGGTTCTGCTGTGTTTCGTTGTTTTCCATTTTGTTCTCCTTATGCTTCGCCTGCCGCCCTTGCGACTCCGTCCCAGTCAAGGCTCATAAGCCGCTTCTCGATCTCTTCCACTCTTTTCTTATCCTCCGGTGAAAGACGATAAATCTTAAGCTGCTTCAAAACCTCCTCCATCATGGAAAAATCCATACTCTGTGCGATCTCCGCCACGGACTGAAATGCCTCGGCCCTCATCTTGGGGGAGAGTTCCTTTAAGTTGTCCCCATCACTTTCGATGACGGAAAGGTTTCGGTCCAGCTCACGGTATTTTTCCAGAAGGTCTCCGGTCTTTTGATCTATGGTCTCGCGGTCGCCCTCCTTGCCTGCCAGCTCCAGCTGTCTGGCCATGGCCGAGAGCTCATCGGCACCTATGATGCGGGCGGAGCTCTTCAGGGCGTGAACCTTGATGGTGTAGTTTCCGATGTCACCCTTTTTGAAAAACTCCTCTATCTCGTCAGCCTTCATGGCAGCGGTCTTTTTAAAGGTCGAAAGCACTGCCATATAGCTGTCGGGGGATCCGCAGTTCATCACGCCGTTCCGGACGTCGATGCCGGGAATGTCGGAAATGCTCTCCATAAGCTCCGCCGGTATCTCGGCCCTGGGAACCTCCTCCTGTTTTGCCATGGGCTCGTAGGCATCCCAAAGCTCACTGCGGCATTTCCAGACTCCAAGACCTGCCTTTTCGTTCATGACAAAATCCCGGTCCTCATCTATCATATCCAGCATCACGGCTGCTGCCACGGGGTCGAAATGGGTGCCGCTGCAGCGGGCGATCTCTGCCCTTACATCTGCCTGAGGTCTGGGTTCGGAATAGGTCCTGGTACTGGTCATGGCGTCGTAGCAGTCGGCCACAGCTATTATCCTTGCAACCTCGGGGATATCCTCCCCTGCCAGGCCGTCGGGATAACCGCTGCCGTCATAGCGCTCGTGATGGCTCCTGGCGCCCTTTGCCAGTATGGGCATATCCACTATGCCCCTGAGTATCTCGTATCCCTTGACGGTGTGCTCCTTGATCTCGCCGAACTCATCGCGGGTAAGCTTTGAGGTCTTGCTGATTATGTCCTCGGAGATACCGATCTTGCCGATGTCGTGAAGCAGCCCCACTTCGTAGAGGGTTATCTGTTCATCGGCGCTCTTTCCCATGCGCCTTCCGATCTCGGCGCTGTATGTGGCCACCCTCTCGGAGTGACCGTTTGTATAGTGGTCCTTTGCATCCACCGTATGGGACAGGGCCTCCATCATCTCTCTGGTGAGGCGCTTGGCCTTTACGGTCTGCCGCCTTATCTCCTTTTGCAGGTCCTTCTGGAACCTGTCCAGGGTGATGATGCGCCTGCTCCTCTCGATGAGTATCTCGGGTGAGAAGGGCTTCCTTATAAAATCCAGAGCTCCGTTTTTAAGTCCCTGGACTTCCTTTTCCCTGTCTTCGTCGGCAGTGATGAACATGACCGGGATATCCCGGGTTTCCCGCTCTTCCTTTAACGCGCGGAGCACCTCGAACCCGTCCATGTCATCCATATTGATATCGAGAAGGATGAGATCCGGCTTTTCGGCGGCGGCGATCCCCGTGGCCTCGCTTCCCCTCAGGGTGGCGATCACCTTAAATGATTCGGCCAGGACAGCCCCGGCGGCGGTGCATATGACCTCGTCGTCATCCACCACAAGTATGCAGGCATCGGGAGCACCCGACAGCCCGGGTATCATATTTTCGGCAGCCATGCCGGCAATCTGAGTTTTTGATCCGGTTTGATGCATTGTGTCACCTCTGAGTCTTCGCACTATGTAATATTATAAGGTTTTGGCATACGAATGACAACCGAAATAATACCGAATGAACATCCCCGACCCTCTTTCTCTGTACTAATCCCCCACTTCAGTATATAATGTTTCCCAATGGTAAAAGATCGGGAGGAACCGTGAAAAAACTGGTCATCATTCCCGCTTACAACGAGGAGCGGAGCATAATCAAACAGTGCAGCGAGGTGATTGATACCGGCGGCTATGACATAATAGTGGTAAACGACGGCTCCCGCGATGCCACCCTGCAGCTTTGCCGCGAAAACGGCATAAAGGTACTGGACCTTGCCGTGAACCTGGGCATAGGAGGGGCCATGCAGGCCGGCTACAGATATGCCCTGCAAAGGGGCTATGATATAGCAGTGCAGGTGGACGGAGACGGGCAGCACGATCCCGCCTTCCTGGGGGCCATGTACGACGCCCTCATTTCCCAAAATGCAGACATGGTCATAGGCTCCCGCTTCATTGAAAACGAAGGCTATCAGTCCACTGCCTCAAGGCGCCTGGGCATCAGATATTTCTCCGGTCTCATGGGTATTCTCACCGGTCAGGCCCTCACGGACCCAACCTCCGGTTTCCGCATGGTGGGCAGGGAACTGATCCGGGAGTTTGCCGCCAATTATCCCCATGACTATCCCGAGCCCGAAAGTGCCGTAAGGCTTCTGCTGCAAAACCGGAAGATACTTGAGATCCCCGTCAAAATGCGGGAGCGCAGCGGCGGCAGATCCTCAATCGGTCTGAAGGGCTCCGTGTATTACATGATAAAGGTCACTCTGGCCATATTACTGGAAAGGATGCGAAAAAATGAGCATACGTCTTAAGATATTCCTCATGATCATATGGGTCCTCACCTTTCTGTTCCTGATGGTGAGCACCAAAAAAAGAAAGGCAGATATCAAATACGTCCTTCCCTGGCTTATCCTTGACGCAGGGATGGTGGTGATAACCGCCTTTCCTTCCATTCTTGATTTTTTCTGTCACCTCTTCGGCATAGAGACCCCCAGCAACATGCTGTTCTTCTTTGGTCTCGTATTCCTTGCCATGGTGGTCTACTCCATGACACTGGTGATCTCCGATCTGAGCATCCGGATCCGGGATCTGACCCAGAGGCTGGCTCTCTACGAGGACGAGCTGAAGGGGGATCCCGATAATCCCTGACTCATACCATCAGCTTATAGATCTTTTCCCCCGGAAACCTGTTACTGAACCGCTACGCGGGAGCGGATCCCCATGTGTCCCCCGCCCTTTTCCATGACCTCCTTCCAGGAGGGTGAGAATATGTAATAGGCTACCATGCAGAGCATACCGAAGGAGAATGAGATCGGGAAGCAGAGCATGATATAAGTTCCGTCGAAATACCTTGTTATGATCCAGGCGGCAGGTATCCTCACCGCCCACAACATCAGAATGTTGATAACCGTGGTGTATCTAACCTTTCCCAGACCGTTGACTATGCACATGATGCCGTTGAATATGGCGTAAAACCACTGAGACAGCAGCATTACCACCACGTATCTGCTCGCATACATCAGCACCGTCTCATCCTTTGAGAATATCCGCAGTATGGGCATCCTTATGCTGATGAAGAACAGGCCGAAGGCCAGAGTGATGAGCCCCGAGGAAAGGGGGATGACAAGATGCCCCTCCTTAAGCCTGGAGTAATTTCCCGCACCAAAGTTCTGTCCCGAAAAAGCAGTGGCCGCCGACGAAAGTCCGGTGATGGCTATGTTTGAAAGACCGGTGATCCTGCCTGCCACTGAATTTCCCGCCATGAACACGGAACCCTGGATATTTACCATGGACTGTATAGCCACATGTCCGAAGGAGTAAAGAGAATTGTTAAGTCCTATGGGAAGGCCGATCGCCAGCATGCTCTTAAGCTCCGCAACATCAAGCTTTTTCGGCAGAAAGGTAAACTTAAGGTGCGGAAATCTGGCCCTGATATAAACGATGCTGGAAACCCACGCCAGCAGCATGGCTATGGAAGTGGCTACCGCAACGCCGGTAACGTCCATGCCGAAGACCGCAACCAGCAGGATGTCGAGAACTATATTTACAACACATGATACCAGGAGAAAAAGAAGTGAAGCGAGGCTGTCACCCAGTCCCCTCAAAATACCTGCATTTACATTGTATCCTATGTTCCCGAGTGCCGCCAGGAGTACGATACGCGTATACATCAGTGCGGCATCGAAGGTGTCGGCGGGCACGTTCATGAACCTGAGCATGTGGGGAGCGTAAAACCACCCCAGAATGGCAATGGGTATCCCGCACAGATACACAAAGGACACTGTGGTCTCGCAGATCCTTTTGATCTTTTCCGTATCCCCTGCGCCGGTGCACTGGGATATAAGGATGGATATGCCCGTGCCTATGCCCAGAAAGATGCACAGAAGCACCTCCACCGGCTGCGAACTGGTGCCCACAGCAGCGAGAGACGTGTGGCCGCAATAGGCACCGATCACAAGAGTATCTACGGTTGTGTAGAGATACTGCAATATATTTCCGATAATGATCGGGATGGCAAAAATGAGCACCCGCCCCATTATGGAGCCCTTTGTCATATCGATCTTTAATCTGCTGCTCTTTTCGGCTTTCACAAAAAACACCCCGTTTCCAAGTCATCTGTTCTTGCAATTGAGATGGTTTTATGATATATCAAAATTTAATAGAAATCTTTTGAATAAATAGAGTTTTTTGCAGGATTTTTATTATTTCATGACATCAGTCCCAGTCAGGAGGTTATTATGCCCCTTCCTCTTCCCGAAGGAAAAAAGATACAGATAAGCTACCGCATGCTGCCGGCGGATTACGAAATGCCCGCTCTGGAGGTGGCCCCCGACCATTACTCCCTGTGCTTCATACTCCACGGAGACAGGCGGGTGATCACTCCCACCATGACCTTTGAAGCCCACGCAGGCAGCATCACCGCCATGCAGCCCCTTCTGTACCACAAAACCGTTCCCGCTTCCGGGGAATACTACGAGAGCATTCTCATAAAGTTTTCCCCCTCCCTTCTGGAGCAGTTTGACAGCCGCCTCGGAAAAAACGTGATCGAGCAGATCTACGAGACTCCCCTGAAATCCTTTGAGGATCCCGCGGCAAGGGAAAGGGTATTTGACTGTGCAAGGGACATGCTCAGGATCTATGACTCGGGAGATAATGAGGATGAGCTAACCCTCTTCAGGCTTCAGAGCCTGCTCTACGGACTGCTTCTGGAAATAAGAGAAGACAGCTCCGATGATGAGGGGGTAAACATCCATCAGTCTGCCCTTACGCCCCCCATAATCGAAGCTGTATATTACATAGAAAAAAACTATATGAAGAACATCCGCATAGAGGAAGCCGCGGCTGCCGGCGGTTATTCCGTTTCCTATTTTTCAAGGCTGTTTCAGTCACAGCTGGGACTTTCCTTTACGGATTATCTGCTGAACATAAGACTAAAACATGTAAAGTCCGACCTTATCAGCACCGGAAGATCCATCACGGATATAGCGATGGATAACGGTTTTGCCTATCCCGGAAATCTTAGCAGCTGCTTCAAAAAGAAGCTGGGCATGACTCCCATGCAGTTCAGACGGCAGGTTAAGGAACAGGGGAAATAGTTATGTCCTGCTGTCGTACCGAAGGCCCGCCGCTCCGCCGAGGGCGCTGTATTTTGCCACCCGGTTGGCGAGGATCCTCCTGTATTTCTCGCTCATGTCCGCATGCTCTTCGAAAACGTCATTCATGAACAGATCCATACCGTACTTCAGATTGTACATGGACTCGGCCATCTTTTTCATGATCAGGAAGGCATCCCTGCGGTTGTTTTCCAGATATGAATCTATGGTAGCCTCGGTGATGCGCAGCACCAGGATCTCGTTGTAGGCCACCACCGTATACAGGGAGGGCTTTCCCGTAAGGAGTCCCATCTCCCCGAAAAAATCATCTTTGGAAAGGATGCCGAGGATGGCCTCTTTTTCCGTGCCGTAGCCGGTGTACACCTCCACGCTTCCATGGACTATCTTGTACATGTCAAGGCAGGTCTCACCCTCCCGTATCACCACAGTCCCCTCGGGGATCTTCATCATCGACTGATCCATTTAATCCTCCAAACGACTTAGAAATGTCAGAAGTTTACCGTTCTGGGCGCCTCGGTGAAGGAGGAAAATACTGCCGTGGCATCCTTGAAATAAAGGACCTCGGTGTTGTCATCCTCTGCGGAATACATATTCTTGAGAGAAGGATGTGCATCGAGCATATGGGCCTTTGCCTCCACTCTGTCGTCCCTCACAAGGCATCCGGAAACCCTGAGCCACTTTCCGTCCCTGAAAGCGCAGATCTCAACCTTGGGATTCGCCTGTATCTGCTTTGACACATCCTTTACCTTTCCGGTCTGGATGTAAAGCTTTCCCTCGAAAATGTCGGCCGTTCCGAAGGGACGCACCCTGGGCTGATCGCCTTCAACGGTTGCAAGATAATAAACCTCTGCCTCTTTTAAAAACTTATATACCTCTTCCATTTTATCTCCTTTCCCCGAAGCTATAGCCCCGGAACCAAAATTCATCATTCTATCCGAAGAGCTTTACGACAACGATCTCAACCTTGTTTCCCATAACGGAAACTATAACGTCATCCGAAAGCTTGGTGATAAGTATCTTTTCCAGTCCGTCGCTTTCCTTTATCGCATCGGACTTTTTGAGTGAGAATGATACTCCGCCCAGGTCGCTCATGCCGTTGTATATAAGATCCCTGACCTTTCCGGCCAGTCCCATGAACACGGCGTTTTTACCCTCCCTGGAGATCCCCAGAAACTCCGCCTTTGTCCTGGATGAGATATTCATCTGAGAGCGCAGATGCATGCTGACTTTTTTATGGTTACCCTCTATCCAGAACCTGCCGGACACCTCGTTGGACATGGCGTTCATGAATGAGAGGATCTCTTCGGAAAGAAGCTCCACCGTACTCTGATCCTTCGCCCTGAGTCCGTGGAATTCGGAGAACTTGTCAGCTTCTTCCACCACCTGACGGATGGCATCGTTGATGTCGCCTCCCAGCAGCACCGTATCCGTGCGGGTCACGGTCTCCCTGATGGCCACGGTTCCGCCGTTCTCATCCACGAACATGGCTTCGTTCTCACGTTCCACAATGTTCATGAAGTTGTAAGGTATCTCAATTCCGTTCTGGGCAAAGCTGCGGATGATGGCCTGATATGCCTCGCTCACCGCCAGATCGTTATCGGTCCCGGGTTCCGACCAGACGGTGGTCTCCATCATCATTGCCGAGTCACCGATGCTCACAAGGTAAGCATCTCCGTATCCGTCCAGATCCTTGTTGGCCCAGTTATTGGCACAGGTATAGGGACAATCCTTTACCGCCTGCCTGATGAGTTTGATCACCTGCCTCAGATCTGCATTATAGGAAACAGGTATCTGCAGATATGTGGCCCTGTTTCCGTGATCGTAATTAGAGTGGGTTATGGTCTGTTTGTTGATCTCGCTGTTGGGAACTATGAAACGCATTCCGTCCCTGGCCCTGAGAACCACGTGACGCATGGTCATATCCTCAACGGTAAGTGATTTGGGGATATCCTTAAGATAAAGCCTGTCCCCCACATCAAAGGGCTTGTAAAGGCTGAGCATCAGACCGCCCAGGATATCCTTGAGTACGTCCTGGCCCGCGATACCTATGATACCGCCGATAACAACGGTGGAGCCAAAGATGGTCCGCCACAGAGCCTGTGTGCCGATATAGTGGAACAAAAGCACACATATGGCGATTATCACTATCAGCACCTGTGTCAGCCGTTCAAAGAAGAATACATGGATCCCCTTTTTGTTTTTTCTGAGGTTACGGAAGATAACCTTTACCAGATAAAGTACCAGGTAGGTGATCAGCACCAGAAGCACGCCGAAAAACAAGAGATACCAGTAGGGTCCTCTTTTCCCTGCCATGGCCTCCGCAATAAAGGTCACAGCGTCGGCCGTGGCCGCGGTATTTTCGGCTTCCAATAATATTCCGCAAAAGCTCACGAATATGTCCTCCTGTATTTCATAACAGATATCGGCTCTCCCTTATTCGAAAAGGGGAGTTGAAAAATATCTTTCCGCCGTGTCGGGAAGTACGGTCACCACCGTCTTTCCCGGGCCCAGCTTTTCCGCCAGTTTGATTGCCGCAGCCACATTTGTGCCGCTGGATATCCCGCACATAAGGCCTTCATCCCTGGCAAGCCTTCTGGCGGTTTCTATAGCCTCCTCGTCGGAGACCACATAGATGCTGTCATAGATCTCTTTGTTCAGTATGGGCGGGATCAGTCCGTCGCCTATTCCCATCTGGACATGTGTGCCTATATTACCCCCCGCAAGTATGGCGGCGTTTTCCGGTTCAACGGCCCAGATCTCGATAAAAGGATACTTGGCTTTGAGCACCTCTCCTATTCCGGTTATGGTGCCCCCGGTGCCTATGCCGGAGCAGAAACCGTGTATGGGGCCTGCCACCTGTTCCATTATCTCAAGGGCGGTGTGGTTTTTGTGAACCAGTGTGTTGTTGGGATTTTCGAACTGCTGGGGAACGTATACTCTGGGGTCCTCCTCTTTCATCTTAAGGGCCCGCTTTATACATTCGTCTATGCACTTTCCAATATCCCCATCGTCATGTATCAGTATCAGTTCTGCCCCGCAATGCTGTATCAGCTTTCTGCGCTCTTCGCTGACGCTGTCGGGCATTATTATCACGGTGCGGTAACCCTTTACCGCTCCCACAAGTGCCAGGCCTATGCCCTGGTTTCCGCTGGTGGGCTCCACTATGATGGTGTCTTAGCTGATAAGGCCTGCCTTTTCCGCGGCCTTTACCATGTTGAGCGCGGTCCTGGTCTTTATGGAACCGCCTATGTTGGTCCCCTCGAATTTGACCACTATCTCCGCACAGTTGTCGGGTACCATTCTTCCCAGCCTGATCATGGGAGTCTGTCCAATGGCTTCAAGTACATTATCGTATATCATTTCATCCTCTTTTCAGGTCAGCGCCTTCAGCTTTTCAAGGGCTGCCACGTATTTATCATAGCTGAAGGGCTTTTTCCCTTCAAGTCTGGAAGTGTCCGTATTGTGGGTGAGATCGGCGATCTTCACTCTTATGGCGGTCATATCTCCGCTCTTTGCCAGACGATCCACATATTCCTCGTATCCGCACTCGTCCCAGTCGTGAGTCAGATACTTAAGGGATTCCACTATCCTTTCCGGAAAGCCTTCCTTCAGTATATCATCAAAGGTATACTCGGTATCCTCAACCACATCGTGCAGCAGAGCCACCACCTTTTCATCTGTAGAAGAACAGAGCAGGGCCACCGTAACGGGGTGAATGATATAGAGTTCACCGGCTTTGTCCGTTTCATTACCGTGGGCTTTTCGTGCAAAGGCAAGGGCCTTTTTCAGCATTTCGTAATCCGTCATAAACCTGTCATCCTTTCTTTGACCCCGGGGTCATACCCCTTCACATCAGGCTGCACTCCCGTTCTCATTCTGCGCTCCATCCGATATCATGCCAGCACTCTCCGGTACCGATCTGATCCGTGGAGGAGTAATAGGGCATGGGAAGCTTACCCTCTGCCTCGGCTCTCCCCGTAAGGACATCCGCTGCTGCATATCCACCTTCAGTTCCGGGAAGATAGAGCATCGTGACACTGTCCCACCTGTCCAGATATTCACCGATGGTGACATTGCGGCCCGCAACTATTAGGGTTACGGTGGGCAGTCCCGACTCTTTTGCAAGATCGATGGCTTTCCGGTTATCAAGAAGGCCGCAGGGCCCCGTGAGTGAGATATCTTCGGCGTCGCCGTACCACTCGGAATAGGGTTTCTCCCCAACGCAGAGCACTACCACATCGCAGGTGTCGATCTCTTTTTTGTCGGTGACCACCTCAAAACCAATTTCCTGAGCCTGCGCCTGAAGTGCTTCGAGTATGGAATCTCCTCCGGTGAACTTTCCGCCGAAGTCCGCATCGGATCCGCCTTGCCAGAAGTAAGTCCACCCTCCGCAGAGTGCTCCCGCGTCATCGGCGGCAGGGCCTGTCACAAACACTCTCATACCGGCCTTCAGGGTAAGGTCCTTATCGCTGTTCTTAAGCTTTACAAAGGACTTTGCAGCCAGCTGCCTTGCCACCTCATGAGATCTGTCACTGTTAAATTCATATGATGGCGTCATATCTTCAAGGAAGGGATCCTCGAAAAGACCTGCCTCTTTTTTCACCCTGATTATCCGCTTTACCGCATCATCTACCCTGTCCTGAGTGATAAGTCCCTCGGTTACGCCCTCGATGATATATTTCATGCATTCATCGTGGTTGTAGTCACTCATGAACATGTCGATGCCGGCGTTCACCGCCAGGATCACGTTGTCCTTGTAGGTTTCTCCCGAACAGTTGAGAATGGAGTCCCAGTCAGAGAGCACCATACCGTCAAAGCCCATCTCGTTTTTAAGGATGCCGATGTACTCGGCGTTTTCATGCATCTTCACACCGTTCAAGGCCGAGTGGGATATCATGATGACCTGAGCTCCCTCGTCGATAAGAGCCCGGTAAACTCCCAGCTGATCGTCGATCTGCTCAGGGGACATCACGGCATCGCCTCTGTCCAGCAGCATTGTATCGGGATCCTCTCCCGAGCCGAACTTCGTGTAACCCTCGCCGAAGAAATGCTTGGGACACACTATAACGCCCTCGGAAAGAAGGCCCTTTGTGTATGCCAGCGCCAGCTTCTTAACCCTCTCGTTGTCGGATGAGAAGGACTCGTAGGTCCTGCCCCA
Organism: Lachnospiraceae bacterium; assembly: GCA_017544285.1. Lineage (GTDB taxonomy): Bacteria > Bacillota > Clostridia > Lachnospirales > Lachnospiraceae > UBA1753. Next base: position 38,907 of record JAFYEL010000119.1, read on the forward strand.
TCTGGGATCCTGGGCCGCCGCAACGCAGGGAGAAAAGTTCAGCAGCATTCCGGTATGAGCGATATCGCTGCCCACCAGCTTTCCGTACTCTTCGGTAAGATCGGGATCATCGGCCGCTCCCACATTGATATTGTGGGGAAAGATAACGCAGCCGGATGCGAAATTAACGCCGTGGAGGCTGTCGTTGCCGTAGAAAAAGGGAAGACAGGCTTCGGAGTCAAGGGCATTTTTCTGATATTTCCTTACGGTCTCCATCCACTTTTCAGCCTTGGGCATGGGCCAGGCTTCATATTTGGAGAGGATCGAGCCGTAATCCACCTCGGCCATCACCTCGGGCTCAACGTGATATATGGTGGGCTCCATCATCTGGGCCGCCTTCTGCTCAAGAGTCAGGGTGGCACAGATCTCTTCGGGAGTCATAGATTGATACTCCGTCAGTTTTTCCGGAAGGATGCTTTTTTCAGCAGGCTGCTGCGCCGTACTCTGCGATCCCGCGGTCTCAGGTTCCGTAGTAACGGGAGCAGAATTTGAACAGGCGGTCATCACAATAAGCGATATCATCAAAATGGCGGCAACTAATTTTTTAAACTTCATTTAAACCTCCGGGGATCACTTAAGATTAAAGGCCCCAACGATTATCAGGATCACAAGACATGCCACCGCCATGAGTGCCAGGGCAAAGATAACAAGAAGGGCGATGGTAACGGCCCTCCACTTGCGCTCCTTCAGTGACATGAACATCATAGTGAAAACATCCATGGTAAAGATAAACTGGAGCAGGCAGGATAAGGCACACACCGGCTTAGGCAGGCAGCCCTCATGCTCGGATCTTATGAAATATGCTATGGCGTAGGGGGAGCCCATCACCAGGATCAGCCACCCCAGAACACAGAGGATCGCTATCACGGCGGGCCCTAAAAATATCATTATCACAACCGGCGTAAAGATCAGCAGGAACACCAGAGCTATACTGATCGCGCCTAAGATATAAAAGGGTATCAGCGCATATTTTACCATCACCGCACAGGTCAGAAGGGTATCTCTGTCCGTAGACCTCGCCCATACCAGAACCGCCACAAGGTTTACCAGACCGAATATGAAAGGAAGGGCAAAGGACACAACCCTTAGTCCCGCCGCATCCTGCCCCACGTTTTTGTTCATGTAGAAAAAAAGCGGTGCAAAGACATAAACGGAGACTATGTACAGTATGGCGGTTATATACAGTTTCCTGTTTTTTGAATTACCTTCCATTACGCTGTCCTTACTGTCATGATCTTAAATTTTTATACACTACTGTGATCAGTTCCTCGGGGGTAAAGGGCTTGGGCACATGATCGTTCATCCCCGCATCTAAAGCTTCCTTTATGTCGGATTCGAATGCGTTGGCGGTCATGGCTATTACGGGAATGGAGGAAAGATCTTTATCCTCAAGGGCCCTTATCCTTCTGGTGGCCTCCAGTCCGTCCATAACAGGCATCTTTACATCCATCAGTATGATATCGATACCTCCGGCTCCTTTATCCTTTACCTGCTCTACGGCATCTATGCCGTTGTCCGTTGTGATAACACTAAAGCCGCGTTTGGAAAGAAGTATCTGGGCCAGTTTTCTGTTCATAGCGGTATCATCCACCACCAGGACAGTAAGGCCGCTGTAATCCCTGTTCATGGCTTCCTGTGTGATCCTGTCCTTTTCGCCGGCGGCGTCCTCTGCTCCCGCGGGATCGAAGGAGAGCTCGATAATGAATTCGCTTCCCTTGCCGGGGGCACTCTTTACATCTATGGTGCCGTGCATCATGTTTATTATGTTTCCGACGATCACCATTCCCAGTCCCGTTCCCTGGGTCTCGTGGACGATCTCGGTATTTTCACGCGTGTAGGCCTCCCAGATATGCCGTCTGAATTCCTCGGACATTCCTATTCCGGTATCCTTTACACGAACCTCGTAGGTAAGCTTATCGCCGCCCTTTAACAGCCTGCCTGACAGGGAAACCATTCCGCCCCTGGGGGTAAACTTATAGGCGTTGGAAAGAAGATTGAGTATGACCTGGTTGAATCTGAGCTTATCGCACATTACCGGATCATCACCCATCTCATCCACATCAACCGCAAAGGCAAGGCCGTTCTCATCCGTCTTGACGCGGATCATTTCGGCACACTCCGAAAGCAGTTCCTTAAGCCTTACGGGAGCTTTCACCAGCTCCATCTTTCCGCTCTCGATCCTGCTCATATCCAGTATGTCGTTTATCAGTTTCAAAAGGTGATCACCTGCGGAATCGATCTTACCAAGATAATCCTTAAGGTTTTCTTTATTGTCCATCTCCTCCATGGCAAGTCTGGAAAAACCCATGATGGCATTCATGGGAGTCCTTATGTCATGGGTCATGTTTGAGAAGAAATCCGTTTTGGCCTTGTTGGCTCTGTTGGCCTCTTCAACGGCCTCAAGGAGCATTTTCTGGCGGTCCTCCAGTTCCTCCTTCTGGGCCGCGATGAGTCTCTCCGCATCCATCTTCTGGGCCCGAAGATCGTCCACCACGGAAACCATTATCAACAGACGGTCTACCATATTGTCGCTTCTTTCGATGACCTGGCACTCGACTCTGATCCACCTTTCCTTTTCCTCGTCCTTGTATACGAACTCGCGCTTGTCGGAATCTTTGAACAGCTCGGTACGAAGAAGCTTGATATCTCTTAAGATGGGCTTCCACTCCTCGGGGGTCTCATTAAACTTTGACGTCATGAGATCGAGAAGTCCCTGACAGTCCATGCCCTCATCGATGGTCATGATATCTTCCTGTTTTACCGTCTTAACGGTGTTGCTGACGAAGTCCGCCAGATAGATACAGCGGTACTCCTCAGCCAGGGAGGCAATTATCTGGTTGTCCAGCTTTATATGCCCCAGCTCCGTCTCGGATATGAGTGTGGCGGAAGCGAAGGCCTTCACCGGCCTGCCCTCTTCATCATAGGAGTTGGTGTACTTTACGCGGAAGGGGACTCTGCCCACGGTAAGGGGTATATCCGCCTCGATCTGGGGAATGCCTTCATCTACCTTTCGCATCAGGTCACGGTACATGTCGGCATAGTCCGGGGGAAAGATCCCCATATCTATGGCCGGCTCGGGATAGTTCTGCACCACTGCGGGAAGCCCCAGATCCCTCATGCATCTGTAGCAGGGACGCATCTCCTTAGTTGCAATGATATACTCCCAGTTATAGATATTGATCTGCTCACTGGCCTGCTGGTATCTGTATTCTACGTCTTCCAGAGTGGCCTGTGCCCTTTTTTCGTTTGAGATGTTTCTGACGGATTCGTATAAAAATGCTTCATCCGGAGTTTTGTCTATCAGGATAAGCCTGCTCTTTAAGCACACCCTGTCAAATCCACAGCAGTCCGACATAACGTGGTGCCAGGTTTCCACCTCCATTTCTTCACCGGAGGCAACGCAGTGCTCAACGGCCTTTATGAATATGTCCATATTTTCTTCATCTAAGAACCTGTCGGGATAGGCGTCGATGTAGTCATCCTCGGACACATTCATCCACAGTTCCGGCAGGAACCTCTGATTCATGGCAACTATGTCGAGCCTTCCGTCTTTCAGGGAAATAACAGCCGCGGGCTCCGAAAACCTGCTGTTTATGATCTCTTCATAATTCATGGCACCCTCCTCCTTTATTGAGTATGATGAACACGCTGCTGGAACGTTTACAAACGGGGATACCCCTTAGTCTATCATAATAAAGGTCGTCTTTCTGAAGGCGCCGATTATCCTTATGACAGATGAATACACAAGACCGATGCCGTAAATGACCACTGCTGTATTGGTATATCTGATAAACACAAGGCACGACAGCGCCATAACAAAATCCACTACCCCGTGGAAAAACTTAAGCTTCCAGGGACCCTCCACAAATTTTTTCGACTCCATGGCTCTCAGGACCTCAACCGCTCCGGTAAAGGCGTGAATTCCAACCAGATAGAGCAGGATATAAAACTTGGGTATATCGGACAGTGAGGCCGTAAAGATCGCGAAGTCCAAAACTATGACTCCCTGAAACAGGATCAGCTTTCCTCCAACCATGTGTTTTGCCATGGTGAAATAGAAAACTATATCTTTGATCCCTCTGATCGCCAAACCGGTAGCCAATATCAGCATTACTGTCATGAATTTGCTGTCGTTGGGGTATAGCACCATTACCAGCCCGATCATTCCGGACGCCAGTCCCCCCAATATTAGTCCTATCCTCCGGAAAACACTCATGCGCGGCCTCCTTTGGATCTCTTCTGTTTTGAAACTCCGGCCAGTCTGTTGCCGGATCTGAAGATCTCGTCTATGACCATTCCCTTGTGGGCAACAGCCCCGTTTATAAATCTTCCCAGGAAGGTTTCCTCTTTTTCCCCGGCGGGACTATCCATATACTCATCAAAATACCTGTCCATGACATAGTCGGGGATCTCACATCCCGACAGTTCCTCTCCGAAGGCTTTCCAGTCAGCACTTGCGGACAGCTGCCGCTTCTCAATTATACCACGTATCCTGTCCCTGTAGGCTTTAACCGCCTCTTCGTCATAGGTGTCCTTTTCAAAGGCGTCCCCGTCTCCCCGGATGTATTTCATGGCATATATCATCTGGGTGAATGCCTTCATATAGTCGGAGGGATTGTCCTTGACTATCTCCTTGTAATTTCCCCAGGCAGGGAGATACCTGTATCTGACAAAGCTGTAATCCGGAAGATGACCGGCCCGGCCGTGTCCGAGATTCATGATGGAATTCTCGTATCTCTGGTACAGGCTGTTTGTGTATATACTGTTTTCCATATCATCCGGCACGGAAGTTTTATGTCTGAAGGTTATGGGTCTCTCCGTGTACCCCTCCCCCTCGGGGATCAGTTCATAAAATACGTAGTTTGTATTGTTGATCACGAGGGAAGGTGTGCCGGCAAAATTTGCGTGAGCCCATGTGTCCGCAAGCACATGCATGGCTATCCCCACGCTCTGAAGGGGTCTTCCCTTTGCCAGCTCCACGGTCTTTACCACCAGATCGCCGTTTGGTCCGCAGATCAGCCTGTACTTTTGAAGATACCTTTTGGAGCACTTCTCCCTTACGGCATGCAGATCCCTGGGCAGGAAGTGGAAAGATGACCATATCCTGGTTATATCCTGAAGTCCCACGATATCCGTTTCGGCATCCATGAGTTCAAGCTGAAGCTGGGTTGTGGCCGCCGCCACCGGCCCCTTTATCCTGGAAAGGAGCGTCCCGGAGCAATGGTCCACAAACTGGGCGCTGTAAGCTATAACAAGGCTGTCCTCGTGGGAATAACCCGCAAGGAAAGCTGCGCAATATGTAGCATAATAATGAAAATCCTCTTGCATTTCCAATTCACTCACGCGGCTGTCTTTCTTTGAGATGCCTGATCTTTTGGGTGGATATGATCACGGTCGCAAATATATAAATGGTCGTCAGATCCACCAGCATGGAAGCTATTGTCGTATCCAGGTTTCCTCTATACTGCTCTATATCCCAGTATGATGCCAGGCTAAGAAAGTTAAGCGCCAGCATGACCACTGCGGCCTTGTAATATCCCTTTTTGTAGTCCCCGCCCTTTGCGGCCCTTATGGCGTTCACCCCCACGTAATAGTGGAGCTTGAAAATTACAATAAACAGGGCAATGAGCACTGCAGCCACGAAAGCATATATGAACGTCGTTTCTTCAATGTCACTTTGGGACATTCCCTGAGTGTTCCTTGCCTCCGCGATGATCTGCATGATCAGCTTGACAAAGGCCCACACGCCGACGGCTATGGAACCCACGCCGCTCACATACAGATCGTCTTCATTTTTTCTGAGTTCGGCTTTATCTATTCCCATATCCTGTAAGTTTCCCAAGCCTTTATTGTACACACACACTATTTCTAATTATACAATACTCCATGGGGAAATGCCATAAGACAAAAAGATAACCTCTATCCCAATATCATGAGATAGAGGTTATTTATACCGGTTTAAACATGTGGGATCAGATTTATGTTTCAGTCAGGGTCTCCCCTCGCAGCAGTACGAAAAAGCACTATTCCTGTGTACCGCTTCCCCGTAGCGGCGACAGCTTGTTCCTCACAAGCACCTCATTAACCTCAATAATTCCTCCGACACGATGATTTATACAGCTGATCAGTATGGCATCCCTTTTGTCACGTGCATACAGAAGCGGCATATGATACAGCTTGAGCACATGCTGGGTTTCCTCAAAATTCAATTCGGCACCATAGCATATCCTCAGAATGGTATCCCTTTGCTGGGTGGTCTTCTCCTGTGAGAAGAGCTTATAACCGAATCCAAGGGGGATATCGGCCCTGATCAACACATCCTGTTCTTTAAGTCCTTTCTCCTTAAGCTTTTCTTTCAGATAGTTCCGAAATTCCCTGTCCTCGGATAGCATCTCGTCTGCGTTATCTATACTGTATTGTTCGACATCATCGGGATGTGTCCCCATAAGGATCTGTTCCAATTCGTCTGTTTTCAATTTATGTATCTTTTTATCTTTTGGTCCGTTCATATTACAACCCCTCATATAATTACCGCCAAAGCTGCTTTTTTTCGCAATTATACGTGATGGTAACTATATCATCCCCTTTATACAAAACCACGCCGTCCCCGATCTCATCGATCACTATTGGGATGTTATTGTACTGTCGCCAATGGTTCCATTGCTGATCTTCTCATATTTGATGAACCAGGAACCAAGTGAGCTTGTTATTTCCGTGGCCTTTACATCTACAATGTCCCCTGACTTGATGTCCGGGTTTCTTGCGGAAATAAAGTTCAGATGCTCTCCCGCCCATACATTATAACCCATTGCAGAATCAGGATGAAGTTCGCCGGCCAGAAAGCGAACTGTCTTTCCTTCCAGATTCTCCCCGGCGTTAAGTGCTGCCTCAAAAGATTCTGCATCACCGTAATCCAATTCAACAGATGCACTGCCACATCCCGTCACTGCCAAAATCAACATGCCAATAATGATCATAGTCTTTATCCTGTTCATTATACACCTCTCCTCTCCGTATAATAACCTGAGTTGTCTCTGCTACTGGCTATCGCCACTGCATTTATCAAATACTATCAAAAGCGCAAAAAAAATACTCCCACCGTTACGGTGGGAATTTTGTTGAAAATAACAAATTTACACAACAGTTGACGCGAACGTGTGTTCGGGATATAATTAAGGCTGG
>JAFYEL010000120.1 GCA_017544285.1 Lachnospiraceae bacterium
CGCCCGGAGTAATCTGCCTTTTCGGAATCGTCAAGGCCGGATCCGTCAAGGACCCTCCAGACCTTTTCAATGCCGGTGTAGGCACTGCCGTCCCCGTCGGTGAGATCCGTCACCTTTTTGTGAGGTACCAGAAGGTCGTCGGAATAGTCTGTATCATCAGGGTCGGCAAGGGCGTCGGGATCCACCATTGACTCGGCAAAATCAGTCAGATAGCCGGTTCCGGCATACTCTGTGAGCTGATTTTGAGCAGCAAGATACAGGGCCTGGGCATATTCATTCTCTCGTTTGAATCTTGCCCAGTCCTGCCATTTGATCACCGCAAGAGTGGTAAGAGCGGCCATTATCGCAAGTATGGCCAGGATAACCACCAGCTCTACCAGAGTGAAACCGCCGTTTTTTCTGTTTTTATCCCGTCCTGATGTCTTCATGTCGGTTGCCCTCTTCCTCTAAAGGATACGTTTTTCGGGCTTTGTTTTTGTTTTAGAGTGCCTTGATCCTCTCAATAGCCTCAACCGTGTTTTCATAGGAGCCGAAGGCTGTCAGTCTGAAATACCCCTCTCCGGAAGGTCCGAAGCCCGCTCCGGGAGTGCCTGCAACCTGTGCATTTTCAAGCAGATAGTCGAAAAATTCCCATGACCCCATGCCCTTAGGGGTCTCAAGCCAGATGTAGGGCGCATTAACGCCTCCGGAAACGGAATATCCGGCACTTTTGAGTCCCTTATATATATAATCGGCATTTTTCATGTAATAGGCAACCTGTTGTTTTAACTGAGCACGTCCTTCATCCGAATAAACGGCTTCTCCGGCCCTCTGGATGATGTAGGGAGCTCCGTTGTACTTGGTGCCATGACGCCTTGCCCAGAGGGAGTGGAGCATCACATCGCCGCATTTCAGATCCTTGGGGATCACGGTAAAGCCGAGTCTCACTCCTGTGAAGCCGGCGTTCTTTGAGAAGGATCTGAGCTCTATGGCACAGGTCCTGGCACCGGTGCACTCAAAGATGGTGTGGGGCACGTTGTCCTCGGAGATATAAGCCTCGTAGGCAGCGTCGTAGATTATGACCGCGCCTACCTTGTTTGCATAATCAACCCACTGCTGGAGAGCGTCCTTTGTGATGGTGGCACCCGTGGGGTTGTTGGGGAAGCAGAGGTAAATGATGTCGGGAGTCTTCTCGGGGATCTCGGGAGCAAAGCCCGTCTCCTTTGTACAAGGCATGTAGATCACATCGGACCAGGTCTCGGTGGTCTTGTTGTAATCACCTGCTCTGCCCGCCATTACGTTGGTGTCAACGTACACGGGATATACGGGATCGCAGACAGCGATCTTGTTGTCCTTTGAAAAGATCTCCTGTATGTTGGCGCTGTCGCACTTTGCACCGTCGCTGATAAAGATCTCATCGGCGGCTATATCGCAGCCCCTTGCCTTGTAATCCTTTTCGCTTATGGCATTTCTCAAAAAGTCATATCCCAGATCGGGGGCATATCCCCTGAAGGTCTCTGCCTTTGCCATCTCATCCACCGCCTTGTGGAGGGAATCGATGATGGCAGGAGCCAGAGGCTGGGTAACATCACCGATGGAAAGCTTGATCACCTTCTTGTCGGGATGTGCCTCGGCGTACTCACGGATCTTTCGTCCCGTGGTAGAAAAAAGATAGCTTCCGGGCAGTTTAAGATAATCCTGGTTTACTTTAAATGACATATTTACCTCCTATACTTCTCCCTCAAAGACCGTGGTAGCTCCGCCGGTCATGAAAACGGGAGAATCCGTATTTCCGTCCCATTCTATGGTCAAATTTCCGCCTAACAGTTTAACAGTGACCCTGTTCTCTGTCAAACCGCCCAGTATACAGGCCACCGCCACCGCCGTGGCTCCGGTCCCGCAGGCCATGGTCTCGCCGGCACCTCTCTCCCAGACTCTCATGGCCACTGTGTTCCTGTCTATTACCCTGATAAACTCAGTGTTTATCCTGTTGGGAAAGGCCGGATGGTTTTCAAAGGAAGGACCGGTTTTTTCTATATCAAGGCTTTCCAGATCCGTATCCCAGGGCACTATCACGTGGGGATTGCCCACGGAGATGCAGGATACGGAATATTTTTTACCCTCGACCTCCAGGGGAAGTCCTATGACAGAGTCCCCGTCGCAGCCCTCAAAAAATGAAGGGATGCAGGGAATGTCCCCGGGCTTTATTATGGGTGCGCCCATATTCACCCTGACGGATGTGACGGTGTCGGTAGCCTCGTCCACCTCCAGGTCAAGTGTCTTTACTCCCGCAAGGGTATCTATGTCTATCCTGCGCTTTTTTGTAAGGCCCTTGTCGTAGACATATTTTGCAACGCAGCGTATTCCGTTTCCGCACATCTCTGCCCTGCTTCCGTCGGAGTTGTACATCTCCATCTCAAAATCCGCCCTGTCGGAGGGATTGATAAAGATGATGCCGTCGGAGCCAATGCCCGTATGCCTGTCGGAAAGGGCTATGGCCGCGGCCTTTTTGTCCTCCACCTTTTCGGTGGCTCCGTTCACGTAGATGTAGTCGTTGCTGATGCCGTGCATCTTTGTAAATTTCATATTTTATCTCCTACTTCAAAAGCTTAACCTTAAGCTTTGCCTTTGCGCTGCATCCGTTGTCGTAGCTGATAACCAGCTTAACGGTCCTGCTGCCCTTTTTCAGTCCGTCGGGGATCTGCTCTCCCGCAAAACCTATGCGGTACTGTGCACCGTCCGCACCGCCGTTTTCGTCCGAGGCGGTAAAGCAGCTTTGGGTACCCCCTTCGGAGGTGATCTCGAAATACTCCCCGTTCTTATCTTTTTCGTCTATCTCAACGGACTGGATCCTCATGCCGTAGAAAGGCTTTTTCGTCTTTACCGTAAAGGACGCCTTATCTCCGGGAGACTTAAGGCTCAGCTCGCAGGGCGAATCGGTGCGGACCACTGCGGATGCCTTGTACTCTTTTATCTCTTTGATGTCTACACGGATGGGAGTACTTATGGTCTTCTCCAGGCCGTCAACCTTGTAGATAAGGTTCATGGAATAATGCTCACCCGGCACTATCTTCCCTGCCTTCAGGGCTTCAAGGGAGGGTGCTATCTTAAGCTTTCCGTCTTCTTCGTAAGCGTCAAAAAGCGGAGCGCTCTGGTCGGCTATGCTGTCAAAGCTTGCGTTTATCGCTATCACGGGAACGGTGGCCGCCATCTTTTCCGCGGTGAGATCGTCCACAAGAGTGGGTGCCCATTTCTTTACGCTCCTGCCCCGGTTGATGTTAATGACAGGGTTCTTCTTCATTGTGACATAGGGGGCCCTGTTGTCAAACTTCACCGTGACCTTGAGAGGCTTCTTTGTAAGAGGGGTGACTCCGTCATCGGCGAACCAGTTCACGTAGAAGAACTGTTTTCTTGTGCTGGCGCTGGCGTTCTGGTTCGTGGTCACGCGGAAGGTGTTCTCGATCACGTTGCCGGCCTCATCCTTCGCCCTTTCCACATCTATCTCGGGCTCGTCCTCGGAATCCTCATCACCGACACTGACGGTCATGCGGCCGCCGTGGAAATCCTGAGGCTCCGTTACGATCTTTACATCGGTTCCGGTTGTCTCTCCGGCCACAAAATGGATAACCGGCTTTTTCTCCACCTTCATGGTGAAGTTACCGGGGTTAACGGGCTTAAGCTTAAGCTTCAGGGTCCTGACATAGTCCTTGTTCCTCTTTTGCCTTACGCCGGAAAAGCTGACCTTCAGTTTCAGAGTGACGGGGGAGGTGATGTCACTGTTTGCCCTGATGACCAGTGCCCTGTCGCCCTCCAGTCTGTATCCGTCTCCGGTGACCACGTGGTTGCTGCCGCTCAATGACTTGTAGTAGATGCTGAAATCATTGCTGTCGGCTATCTCAACATCCTTTATGGTTCCCAGGGCCGCGCCGTCGCTGCTGCTCTTGAAATTCACCGTTATGTCCGAGCTGTCCCCGTAGCATCCGCAGATCTTTATGGTCTTTTTATCGAGAACGGGCATGGGATAGGCAGCCTTGAGGGAAAGAGGAAGCCTGAGCTTAAAACGTCCGATATAGCCTTCGTACTCGGCGTATCCCACCAGAGTCTTACCCGTGGAGGCCTCATCCTCTTTATCGTCACTGTCCTTATCTTTTTTGCTGTCCTTTGACTTTTTCTTCAGGGTGCCGCTGTAGTATACCAGCAGCGGATCCTCTTCGTCGTTGTAAGCGCCTCTGGTGATAAAGCTTCCCGTCACCGAAGGGAAGGTCAGGTCGGTGAGCTTGTATTTGGAGCCAGCCGTTTTAATGGCCTTGTCGATGTCGCTCCGGGTAATGGCTCCCGGTGTTATGTAAACCTCTTCATCGGTCCTTCCCGACTTTAATGTATAGGCCGCATCGGGCTCGTAGGCAGTGTTCAGCACGATGGGATCCTCAGGTGTTACCGAAGGCTTCGTGCGCTTTACCGTGAGCTGAAGTTTTTCATTTAAAGGTACCTGGCAGCCCGGAAGAGTCCCGCCCTCGGCGGGCATCACCACCAGGGTGACCGAGAGATCCTTAAAGCTCTGTATACCCGAGGCAGCCAGCTTCGTGGTCACCGCGGTATCACCGGACATCTCCGGTATGTTATACAGGCTGATGTAGTATCTGTTGAGACTGCTGTCATACTTTACATCGTAGGAACCGCTGCCCGGTTCGGGAGTTCTCATACGGTCGTTGAAGTAATATGAAATACTCTCCGAGCTTCCGCTCTTTAAAGCGGAGACATAGGCTCTGCGGGGCCTGTACAGCATGTCGGGACTCACAGTGGAGCCCACAGCTGTGTCGGAAAGCTTCCATGTGAAGTATATCCTCTTTTCCTCGGCGTAGGCGTTCACCGTATCCGATGTGGTGACAAGTGCGGCCTCGTAGTCGGAGGCGGAAATTTTTGTCCTGTCCTTCACCACGTCTATGTACATCTTTGCCACGGGGCCGAAGGTGCTGGATGCGGTGATGCATGCCCTGCCGTTCTTGTGCGCCCTTATACCCTTGTCACCAACCTCCGCCACAGCGGGATCGGAGCTTGCAAGGCTGTAGCCCGGCACAAGGAAATCAGCTCTCAGTTCAAAGATATCATCGGGGTCTATTGCCCTGTATGCCGTATCACCGGGCTCAAGGAGCAGATAGCTGCACTTAAGTCTTATCTCGGCCCTGCCCACAGGCTCGCCGTCCACCAGCTCCCTTGCCAGATAGGCAGTTATCTTTTTTCCGTCTCCGGAACCCGAAATAAGACCCTCGGTAAGCTCCCTGCCGGAAAGATCGATGACGGAAGCATCGGACACGGTGGTCCTCACCCGTACCGAATCCAGATCCTTTCGGACGATGAAATTGTCGGAAACCCTGTTGTCGGAAATCGTATTCTCCGAAACCGTATTTTCCGAAACGCTGCTTTCTGGTGCAAGTGCGCGGACTACCGCCGCACCCCGGGTAAGTTCCTTGACAAAGTCGCAGCTTCCGTTCCTTGCGATGGGATAGAGAGTTTCGCTGTCCCGGACTGCGCTGACTCTGCCCCCCTCCAGGGAGGGACCGTTGTGCTCCAGGTCATGGACTATGACCGCAGAATCTCCCTGTGCTATGCCTCCGGTCATTTCAAAGGAAGCGCTCTGCCCGATATTGAAAACGGCATAGCCGGCGTCGGATACAAGCTTTCCGCTCTCCATGTCGAGACTTCCGTAGTTGTTTATATGTCCTATGACGGTTCCGTCATAGATCCCTGCCTTTGCGCCGGCGTGGTTTACCATGGAGATCTCGGAAGTGCCTTCACTCCGAAGCTCCACCTCGCCGTGGTTTTCTATGCTTCCGTTCATATCCGCAAAGAGCTTAAGACAGGTGGTATCATTTCCCTGTGCTTCGCCTGCGGGATCCATGACCACGATGGCAGCATTCGCTACCGGCGCCGTCTCGGCCTCCTTCTCGACGATAAAACCTCCGTCCATAAAGCGGATGCCGTAGTCCTCGTCCACGGCCCTTATCTCAAGAACCTTGTTGGAAGAAAGGGTTATGCTTCCCTCCGGGGATCCGGTCTGCTTGAAGGATGCGGGTACGGTGACATTTCCGGTAAGGTAGTAGACTCCACCGTTGCGTGCTGCATTTGCCAGGGCCGTTGCGGAGTCGATGCCCCTGTAATCCGCAGGGTTGATAACGCCGTCCACTATGAGGGCCGCCCCCTGATAGCCGGCCGTTACCCTTCCCTCTTCATCGGTGGTGTAGGACGCGGTAAAGGCGTCCTTTTTCAGCCCTTCTTCGTCCAGGAAGAAGTACTGTGTGACATCACCCCCGGCTGCCATGTTGATCACAGCTTCGCTTCCGGCCTCGGTGCTGCCGGTGCCCACCTTTCCTCTCATGAGGCGGGGGATGTTGTCGTCATAGCGTATCTGTCCGGCATTGCCGCCTCTCATCAAAAGGCTTCCGCCGCCGCTTATATCAATGAGTCTTGCCACTCCGCCGTTGACGGTGATGCTGCCGCCGGAGTGTATGCGAAGGACATCCGCATTGGCATTGTTGTCGTCGAGGGTCACCTCTCCGGTGCTGTCCACCCGGTTGATGAACACGTCTCCTCCAAGGTTGATGGTCCCGGAATTTGAAAAGGCAGCCTCGCCGAAAGTACCTCCGTTCACTATCATGCTGCCGGCGTTCACCACCGGCGAAACACTGCTGCAGCGGGTGAGGATAGCCAGGCTTCCCCCCCTGTTTTCAAGGGCCGTAAGGCCTTCCTTTCCTGTGGTATCGATGGAAGCATCCGTGGCATAGAAGCTGCTCCTGTCCCTGTTTAAAACACAGACGGCGGCCTCCGAATATACGGCGACACCTTCAAGATCCAGTTCTCCCCTGTTGTCAAAAATCATGTGGGCACTGCCCATTTTCCCGGAGGTGTCGGTAAGGCTCAGCCTTGCTCCCGGCTTGACAGACGCCTTTCTGCCGCCCTTTATGGAATGTCCGTTAAGGTCCACCGTAAGATCCGAGCCGTTGTAGACAAAAAAGCCCTCATTAAGGGTTATGTCGTTATGGATGGTGATCCTTGCCTCCTGCCCGTCCAGGTTGCTGACCAGGCGAAGGAACGCCTCTCCGTCGGAAGCCACCCCAAGGGCAGCCGTGTCAACGCCTTCCTCCGCTGCCGCTGTGTCGATACCCTCATCCGATACGGGCATGGGCGACAGAACGTCCCCGCCTTCCTCAAACAGGATTTCGGCATCGGACACCTGCGCAAGGGGCTGTGCATATGCTGTTGCCGCTTCAAATACCATCAGCGCTCCCAAAAGCGCCGCTACTGATCTCTTAAGTCTCATCTGGGCCTCCGGTGTTTACAGTGTCTTTTCTATCTCTTCCAGCTCCTCAAGCCAGAGCCTTGACGAGGCGTCGGAAGGCATCCTCCAGTCCCCTCTGGGAGAGAGGGCGACGCTTCCCACCTTTGGACCGTCCGGCAGGCAGGAACGCTTGAACTGCTGGCTGAAAAATCTTCTGAAGAATATTTTTTCCCACTTCAGTATCGTAGCCCTGTCGTAAACTCCCTCAAAGGAAAGAAGGGCTATCCTGTAGATCTTTGCGGGAGAAAAGCCGCTTCGCAGAACATGATAAAGGAAAAAGTCGTGAAGCTCGTAGGGCCCGACTATTTCCTCGGTCTTCTGGGAGATAACTCCGTTTTCCGGAGGGATGAGCTCAGGGCTCACCGGTGTATCCAGCACATCCAGAAGTACCGCTTTTACCTTTTCGTCGCCGCAGGTAAGAGCATGATAGTTCACAAGATGTCTGACCAGAGTCTTGGGCACCCCGGCATTCACTCCGTACATGGACATGTGATCGCCGTTGTAGGTGGCCCAGCCGAGGGCCAGCTCGGACATATCGCCGGTGCCAACCACCAGTGCTCCGTCCTTGTTTGCCACATCCATAAGGACCTGGGTACGCTCCCTGGCCTGACAGTTTTCATAGGTGACGTCATGGACACTCTCGCTCTGGCCTATGTCGGCAAAGTGTACCCTGACGGCGTTGGCGATATCGATCTCCAGGAGGGAAGAGCCCACCGCCTTTGCGAGGGAGCAGGCATTGTTGTAGGTGCGGTCCGTGGTGCCAAAGCACGGCATGGTGATGCACTCTATACCCTTCCTGTCAAGGGAGAGCATGTCAAAGGCCCTCACCGTCACCAGCAGGGCAAGGGTAGAATCCAGACCTCCGGAAAGACCTATAACCGCATTTTTTGCACCCACGGTCTCCAGCCTCTTTTTAAGCCCCAGCGCCTGGATGGTGAGTATCTCATCGCAGCGCCTGTCCTTTTCATCTTTCCCGGCGGGCACGAAGGGTGCGGGGGAATAGGTGCGTGTAAGCTCCAGGTCTTTATCATCGAGGTCAAAATCTATGACAAAATGGTCGTCGCAGCCGGTGATGTCAAAGGTGGTCATGCGGCGCCTCTCGTGGGCCAGTTTCTGAAGATCAATGTCTCCGAAGATGACCCCTGTTGAAAACAGCTTTGATTCGGCCAGTACCTGACCGTTTTCGGCAATTATATCGTGGCCGGAAAAGACCAGATCCTGGGTTGACTCTCCGTCACCCGCCGCCGCATAAACATAGGCGCACAGCAGCCTGGCACTGGTGGATGAGACAAGGGTTCTTCTGTAGGAATCCTTTGTCACCACTTCGTTTCCGGCGGAGAGATTTACCATGAGGTTAGCACCCGCCATGGCGTGGGATACGCTGGGTGGATCCGGAGTCCAGAGATCCTCACATATCTCGACTCCCACCGTAAGGGGCTCACCGCCCCTGCGCCTGAAAAGAAGATTTGCACAGAATGGAACCCTCTCCCCATCTCCCAGGCCGATCTCGCCCTCGCAGGTGCTGCCGGGATAAAAATGCCTGGCCTCGTAAAACTCACCGTAGTTGGGCAGGTATATCTTGGGGACTACTCCCAGCACCCTGCCTTTGCTCACAGCTGCCCCGCAGCTGTAAAGCTTTCCTTCACTCTCCATGGGAAGGCCCAGGAAAAAAAGGGCGTTTTCCCCGGCGGTCTCCTTAGCAAATGTCGAAAGAGCCTTAAGGCATCCCCCGATCAGGGTCCTGTCCAGAAAAAGATCCTGGCAGGTGTAGCCCGAGATCACAAGCTCGGGAAAGGCCACTATTGAGGCACCCTTCGCCGCAGCGGATCTGCCAAGCTCTATACACTGTTTAACATTGTATTCCGGGTCGGCCACCCTTATCTTCGGGGTTACGGCCGCAGCCCTGATAAAACCGTCTTTCATTTCTTTGAAAACCTTTCAAGCTCTTTGGCTGTAAAGCTGTATTTCTTATTGCAAAAATGGCACTGAACCTCAATGTCATCCCCCGGGCCCGTGAGGGATTCAAGATCGGCGCGCCCCAGTGAGGCGATGGCCGAAAGCACTCTTTCCCTTGAGCAGTCACATCGGTATCCGGTGGGGATAGTGTCCAAAACCTCAAGCTCCATGGGCTCCAGGATCTTTTTCAGCATGTCCTCGGTACTCATGCCCGAGGAGAGCATCGAGGTAACGGAATCTATGCCCTGCAGATTGGCCTCAAGCTGGGTGATGACCGCATCCTCCGCGAAGGGCATGAGCTGGATGATAAAACCTCCCGCCACCTTAACGGTGTTGTCCCTGTTCATCAGCACTCCCAGACCCACGCTGGAGGGCACCTGTTCGCTGGAGGCAAAGTAGTAGGTTATATCCTGGGCGATCTCGCCGGACACCAGCTCAACGCTGCCGTTGTAGGGCTCCTTAAGACCCATGTCCCTGATGACCGTCAGATATCCCTTTCCTATGGCCCCGGCCACATCGAGCTTGCCGTCGCTCCTGGCGTGTATGACCACCTGGGGCTCATTGGCATAACCCTTTACAAAGGAATCCGCTCCCGCGGTCACGGTGAGGCCACCCACAGGTCCGTCCCCCTTTATGCTGAGGGTGAGCCTGTCGTTTTCGCCCTTCATCATGCTGCCCATCATGGCTCCCGCCGTAAGCAGTCTGCCCAGGGCGGCGGTGACCACCGGTGATGTGTCAAAGAAGCCTCTGGCAGTTTCCACCGTCTCTTTTGTATAGGCGGCAAAACAGCGTATCTGACCGTTTGCTGCCACTCCCCTGATTATATGATCGGAACACATTGGTACATTACCTTTCGGAATTCTAATTTTTCGGCACATGGCACCATTATTATAATATTCCCATAAAGCTAAAAGGTCAACGTCGGGACGCTTCTTTTATCGATAAATCCACGGAATCTGGAGTGCTTCAGCAGCACCTTCCACTCCGGTCTGAAATCATTGCAGTCAAAATCGTCCGGATCCGTGAGAAAGGCCATCATTGACGAGCGCTCCGAAAGCCTTTCGTAGAGGGACAGTTCGTAATCGTCTATAAAGCCCCAGATGAACAAAATGCCCAGCACATAGACGGGGTTGGAAAAACGGGCCTCATCCAGGGTCTCATCCTCCAGAAGGTCGGACTGTCTCATGAATATCTGTCTTACGGAGTCATCGTAGCGCACGGCCCCGGAAAAAAGTCCCTTGACCACATGCAGAAAGTCCATCCCCTCCTTTTCCCGCTGTACGATCTCAAACACCCTGGTCTGCATCTGCGTGGACAGAAGCTCAAACATCACCGCCGCCACCGCGGCCTTCAGAGGTCTGTCATCCCCGGGAACAACATTAAAAAAAGCGGCAAAACGTTTGTCGCTCAATATCCAGTGCTCCCTGCCGGGGATCTTAAAAACCCGGTCAAGCCTGAGGAAAAAAGATGTATCCGCAAGGAAGTGCATACAGTGTTTGTCAAAGGCTTCGCCGCCGTCTTTAAGGGCACGGCTCATGGCGTCAAACAATGCATAAAACATGCTGCCTCTTCCCACCGGATGCGCGTCGGGCACGGTCTTAGCCAATATTTCGGCGGAGTACATAAGTGCCGTCACTATCACGGCCCGTTCGTCTCTTTTTGCATCATACCACTTCTCCGCCGCCTCCGGCAGCGACCTGACAAAGGCATCGTAATCCTTCGACCCTATGGCACCACTGTTCATAAAAAACCTCCTTTCGATAACAAAACCGGATTACAGCCTTATTATACCAGGGAGGTTTGTATAAAATCTCTATGCTCTTTTATAGTTTTGCTATAAAAACGGAGCCAAAATTATAGTCGCAGCTCTCTCATCATCCGAAATAACTGCCCATGATCCCGGCGCATCCATCGGTGTCCATCATCTCAATGGCATTGCAGAGCTTATCGATCAGTTCTTTCTTATCCTCGGGATAAGAATAGCTCCTTAACTTTTCGGCACACTCTTCCATCTCATCCATTTCGAGATTGTCACAGGCCGAGGAAAGCTTGTCAAACACAGCCCTTATCTCGTCATCCGAAGCCGGCGGCAGGTCCGCAGCCTCCCCGGTGACAACGGAAAAGTATTCCGAGAGATCGTCCAGCAGCTTTTTCAGCAGCTGCATGGCCGTGGCATGATACTGCTCGATGACGGCGGTATCCTCACCCTTGCCGGCGTGCTCAAGCTTTTCGGCAATGTCACCCAGCTCCGTGGCTCCTATCTGCCTGGAGCTGCTCTTCAGGGCGTGGGTTTTGATGGCATAATCCGCCAGATCGTTGGCACTTAAGGCTTCCTCGATCTCTTCCATGGTCCTGGGGCCCCTCTTGTAATACTCACTCAGTATCTTTCTGTAAAGTGAGGCGGAACCCAGTCCCTGGATGGCCTTTTCATAGTCCAGGAAATCATAGGACACATAATCGTCCCGGGTTTCATTTTTCATCTCGGCGAGTTCTTCCTCGCTGAGGACGTGTATCCTGTCCCCGGGGAGCAGGGCGTAAAGCTTGCTGTTAAGCTGCTTAACGTCAATGGGCTTGGCGATCACATCTACCATACCCGCCTCCAGGAACATCTCCTTGCTGCCCTCCATGACATTTGCGGTCAGGGCAACTATGGGTGTACCCTCGGCAGCGGGGATCTTCTCACGGATCTCCCTGGTGGTCTCTATGCCGTCCATTCCCGGCATCATATGATCCATAAGTATCAGATCATATTTGTTCTGTCCCGCCTTTTCCAGAGCTTCGTAGCCGCTCTGGGCAACGTCGCAGTTTATCTTCAGAGGCTCGAGAAGCCCCACTGCAATGCTGAGGTTAATGTTATTATCATCTACTATCAGTACCCGGGCATCAGGTGCTATGAATTCCGCAACCTCATCACCCCTGCGAAGGGATATGAAGGAACCCAGATCACGGTTCGACAAAGCCATCACCATGGCCAGGGTGGTCATAGGCCGGCTCAGCACTCTCAGATTCTTTCTGTCAGGCCTGAAGGAAGATCCGAACCCCGTCAGTATCACGCCGCTGACCTCGGGGTGGCTGTCCAAAAATCTTTTTACATCATCATTGTAGCGGTCCTCCTCAAAGAGAATGATATCCTCCTTTTCGGTGGGCTCGTACTCCCTGATGGAGGCTATAACTCTGCCCTCCAGTCCAAGGGCTGCCATCTCTTTTTCAAATTCTCCGGTCATGCCCCTCTTGTCGTTGATGCAGAAGGCAACCTTATTCTTTGCATCATCAACCACGAGGTCACATCTCTTGTCCACAACCTTCTGGGGAACCTTAAACCAGAAATCCGAACCCTTTCCGTATTCACTGGATACGCCTATGGTTCCTCCCATAGCCTCGCAGAGGCTCTTGGAAATAGCAAGTCCCAGGCCGGTTCCTTCCACGTTTCTGTTGCGCTTGCTGTCCACCTGGGTAAAGCTTACAAAGAGCCTGTTCAGATCCTCTTCCTTAATGCCCTGCCCCGTATCGATGATGTGGTAGGTCAGTTCAACCTCATCGTCGGAGATCCACTCACAGTCAAGGGTGATCTTTATCATACCAACTTCGGAGAACTTCACGGCGTTGTTTGCCAGGTTGATGAGCACCTGGCGTATCCTCATGCAGTCGCCCATAAGCTCGTGGGGGATCTTTGGATCAACGATGTAATAGAGCTCCAGCCTCTTGTTACCGATCCTGGTCAGAAGGATGTTGGCCACATCATTGACCTCGGAAAGGGGCTCGTATTTTTCGGGAATGATCTCCATCTTGCCCGCATCGATCTTGGAATAGTCAAGTATGTCGTTGATTATGTTCAGAAGATTTCTTCCAGAACTGTTGATCTGGTTGAGACAGTCCTTAACCCTGAAGGGCAGGTCTTCCCTGAGAGCGATCTCGGTCATTCCGATGACTGCGTTCATGGGAGTGCGGAGCTCATGGGACATATTGGCAAGGAAGTCCGACTTCATGCGTGAAGTCCTCTCCAGCTCGCTGTTGACCTTTTCCATCAGGCGGATCTGGTTGATGGAATTGGTGGTGTTGTGCAGTATGTAGGCAGTTCCCACAAGGTTTTCCTTTGTTCCGAACTCGTGCTTGCCCACGGTGAAATAGATCTCCTCATCTCCCTTTCTGTAGAGGAGGGTCTTTATATTCTCCACGTATTCCATATGGGATATCCACTCCTCCAGGACGTTGATATCCTTAAGTTTTTCCAGGAAGCTGCTGTCGATGAGATTTTTGATAAGATCATTTACATGGATCAGGTTATTGTAGGCATTGTAAAGGATGAGACCGTCACTCATCTCATTGGCAAAGGACATGATCACCTCGTTCCGGAGCTTAAGATCGGACTGGATAAAGGCGAAGTAATAGGTGATATAGCAGATGGGATTCATGATCAGGGTAAAGATCCAGACGGGGAAGTCATAGACGCCTCCGGCAATGCCCACCGAAAGGAGCAGGGTCTGATTTATGATAAAGCATATATACTTACCCCTGAACATCCTGTGGGTCTTTACCACATATACAACGCAAAAGCCGATCACCGCAAGTGCCGACAGAATACAGACAGCGTCAAAGGTATTAAAGGAAAGAAGCCCCCTTGCTCCTTGAACAGGCTTTACGATCCACCAGATACGGCCCAAAAGTATCTTTTTGGCGAATTCTATTTTGCCCCGGGCAAAAAAGCAATAGCAGATCATCGCAGTCATGGCCACACTGACGCTGCCCATGACCGCAATCACCAGCCGTATGCGCTTTGAAGCCGCGATCCGCGCGATGGTCCAGGCAGACCCCAGAAACATCCATGCATAGGCAATGTAATAAACCAGGAGCTGTTTCCTGATGCTTTTTATGGACTGGCTCCGGAACATCAGCATACAGGCGATATTACATACCACCAAAAGCAGAGTCGTGAGTACAAATCCGTAATTCTTTCTTTTTTTTCTGAGGCTGAACACCAACAGTACTATACAGATCAGTGTTGCTATTACAAATACTATTTCCAAACCCTGTATATCCCCCATTTAATAGCTTATCAAAAGATCAGATCACGTAATAGTCTTCCAGCCTTGCCTTCTGTCTTTCAAGCAGATCCGCGATGGTTACGCCGTCAACCACCTCATTAATGGCATCGTTTAGTTTCTTCCAGACCCAGAGTACATCACATTCGTTGCTCCGTTCGCAGTCCGGCTCTTCTCCGTTTTCAAGGCAGGGTGCGGGTGCCAGTGACCCTTCCGTAAGTCTGAGTATCATTCCCACGGTATAGTGGGAAGGATCCTCCGCCAGTTTATATCCGCCCTGGGCTCCTCTGACGCTCTTCACATAACCGGCCTTGCTCAGCATGGATATGATCTGTTCCAGATACTTTTCGGAGATATCCTGTCTTTCCGATATGGTTCTGACTTTTATATACTCTCCGGAGTTGTTTGCTGCCAGATCCAGCATGACTCTCACCGCATATCGTCCTTTTGTGGAAATCTTCATACTTTCTCCTCCGGGATCCGACGGATCCCGTCTTGCCCTGAGGCTTCCCTTGCGCAACGAATAAGGTTTTGATACTATGATATGGTTTTAAACAACCTTCATCCAACAGACACAATGAAAGAAAACAGATCGATAAAAAAATATATTCCCTATATCGTACTGGCCCTTGCGGCCCTGTCTCTGCTCTATAGGGCCCGTCTTTCCTTCTGCTGGTCGGATGAGTGCTTCTACTTTTCCACCACGAACAGGTTTCTGTCCGGGGACCTGATGGTCAGGGATGAGTGGTTCCCCACTCAGTTCGTCAGCATCATCCTCATGCCCCTGCAGGCCATTTACCGCGGCATAGCCGGGTCATACGACGGGGTGATCCTTTACTTCAGGGTGCTCTACGTGTTATTTTCCTTTGCTACATCATGCTATATATTTGCGGTTTTGTCAAAAAGAAACGGCAGGTTTTCTCTGTGGAGTGCCCTGGGGTGCGCTCTCTGGTATCTGTTCTACGTTCACCTGAACATTGCCACTCTCTCGTACTATACACTGTCCATGGGCTTTTTCCTGATATTCCTGCTGCTTGTCTACGACAGCCTCAGGGAAACAAAGGATCTGAAACTCGTATTCTCCGGCCTCTTTCTGGCCCTGGCGGTCCTTTCCCTTCCCACCCTGGCTGCGGCCTACTTCATCCTGGTGGCGGCCGCGCTTTTAGTATCGCTCATTATTAAATCCGGTGCAAAAAAACTGCGCCGCTCTATCCTTATGAACTTCCTGGGGATCCTGATCCCCGCCGTACCGGTTACGGCCTATCTCCTGCTGACCTCCGGCATATCCGGCATCATGGAGGGTATGGTGTATGTGCTATCCGACGAGGAACACCGCACTTCCCTCACAGGCCCCTTTAAGAACTTTTTTACCTCTGTGTACGATGTTTATTCAAAGCCTCTGGTGTTCATCTGTCTGGGACTTTTCGCCGCAGGTTTAATATCTCATGTTATCAATTCCAAAGCCAAAAATTATATAAAGGCCGTTATTTTTATATCTTCCCTGGCAGCCTTTGGATTCGGCATATACAAGGCAGGGCTTCACACCGGCTTCTCCGCCGCCGCCCTTCTCTTTGCCGCCCTTCCCATCTTTGCGATCACCGATATGAAGAAAAGGGATCTCGGCATGTTCCTGACCCTGTTTGCGGGAGGGCTTGTCTTTTCCATGGTGTACAGCTATTCCTCCATGTGTGACCTCTATGTGCTTTCCATAGGCCACAACATCTCGGCCCTGGCAGGAATATGCTTTATCTCGGATCACGCAGGTGAGGAGACCTCCTCTACCGGAAAGCTCACCGTTATCCGGGCCGGAGCCTGCGGCCTTATTGTCATCATGTGTATTTCCCTCAACGCCTGTCTGCGCTTCGAAAACATATACAGGGACGACATGCCGGAAAAGCTTACCGCTAAAGTCACCTCCGGCGTTGCAAAAGGTCTGTACACATCTCCGGAACACCTCAAGGTCTATGAATCGCTGTTGTCGGATATCCGCAGTCTTACCGGGCCCACTTCAAAGGTATTCTTCACAAAGCTCCTGCCCTGGGGATATCTTTCCTGCGACTCCGTATGCGGTGCCCCCACAACCTGGCGGACTGAAGTGTCATCCGACAGGCTCAGGCTTTATTACGAAAGGTTCCCGGAAAGAGTTCCGGATGTGGTCTTCGTAATGGATGACGAGGTTGGCAGCTACGAAAGCTGCGGCGATGTTGAGGCAGACCCCTGTCCCAACACAAATCACATCGAAGGCTTTCTCAAAAATCTCATGGACCGCGAAGGCTACAGCAAGCTTGAGCGGGAATATTGTACGGTTTACATAAAACAATAGTTTTCTGCCGAAACGTTTATTTAAAGCTAATGATTCCGGCATGCGATTTACATAATCTATGATCATTGCTGCTCCTGTTTACCGTTTGACCTCTCTATCAGCAGCCCTGTCAGGGTGTATATTACAAATGGCGCTATCTGCATCAGAACCCGGTTTCCCGAATCTCCTATACCCACCCTCAGGGTGCCGTTCCTTGCCCAGCACAGGGCAACGGTGAAAAGCACGTATCCCAGAGTGAAAAGCACGGGGAATTCTATCTCTTCTCTAAGATCCAGCCCCACGGGCAAAAGCAGCAAGGCCGCTGGGATCAGAACTCCGAAGGGTCCCCAGCCGTTCTGGTGTACGATATTCTGAACAAAGAATCCCAGATTTCCCATGTATCTTTCCGGACTTATAACAGCTATGACCAGGTTGCCCAGGGCAAGCCCCCCCAGCAGCACCCAGGTATAATGCTTCTGGATGGTGAGCAGTCGTTTACCTCTGAAAAATCTTATATACACGGCAACCGCCGCCAGGACCGCCAGCATGATGAACACGTTGGTCAGACTCAGGAAGCTGTAGAGGGGATCCACCCTGAGTTCCAGGTAGACCGCCGAGTAATACAGGATCTGTGTCAGGGCCACAGGCAGTACATAGTTCTGCAGAAGTATCCTGTCTGACAGATCGAGGGAGCAGGCGCAGAGCACCAGAAGGCAGGCGAACATACCGCCCTCCATCCTCAGCATGCTGAGTGTGGCGATGTATATGGTCAGCAGCACTCTGTCACGCCTTCCGGTTACGTATTCCTTTTCAGCAAGCTTGATGGTCAGAAGGAAGGCTATAAAGAAGTAGGTCATGAAATATGCGTTGGCAAGGATCCACCTGGTAAGTACAAAGAAGGGAGATGCGGCCATTAGCATCAGTGAAGACAGCACGGAAATAGCGTTAGTTATCCTTCGTTTACCAATTCCGATATCCGCCTTTCCGGGCATCCTCATGAAGCCCATTTCATACACTCCCAGGCAGTAGAGCCCCACAAGGTTGAAGCTCAGGAACAGCTGGATGCCCACGGTCTCTTCAAATCCGAAGAACCAGGGCAGGGTTCCTATGATGGCGGATATCTGTCCCACATCCGTCAGAAAGACATCGAAGGATCTGATGTACCCTCCCTCTATGGCAAGAGTCTGGGGATAGAGGGAATAATAATAATATGAATCGTTGGATATGCTTATCCTGAAAAGACCGCTGCAACAGATGAGGGCCAGCAGGAACACCACAAAAGCTGTGATGAGCTGATGTTTAAACCTGGTTTTTTCAAAGTTGAAATTCTTCTTTGTGTCCAGGTAGAAGTATCCCAGTATACTGAATATCAGCATGTAGGAAAGGAACATGGTGACCCTTCCGAAGGGGATCTTGAATACGAGAAGGATAAAGCCCATGACGCCCCAGAGAGCAAGCCCCGTGGGATAAGCCAGCATCAACCTCCACATGCTGCGCTTTACGCTTCCCTTGGCAAGCTTCACCAGCTTGCTGGAATAGCGGATGTTCTGAAGCCTTATGGTGACTTCCTCCACCATCCTCTCAAAAGCCAGGCCGGTGATAAACAGCATGGTGATCACAAGTGCCTGGTTCAGAATATACATGACATCAGTTTTCATCAGGCACCTCCGGATTTGGTTTACATAATTTTGCATAATCCTCTCTGCCCATAAGGTAGAGATTCTCATTTTCATCCCATATCGCCACAAGTTCCGGGCTGCTATCACAGCTCTCCAGGTTTACATAAATCCTCGGGAATCTGTTTTCCTCTTCCGCAAAGCTGTAGTAATACCAGGAATACCAGAAATACTTGGTCTCCTTGGAATGTTCCCGGTTTAACAGGAAGGTGTACCTGAGCATGTCATTGGCGATGCCCAGATCCGAAAATCCGGAGGTATCGCTACCTGCCATAACGGCAGCCACCTCCGAAACCTTGGGGAGGTCCCCGTCATAGGAACAGGATCCCGAGTATTCTTTAAAATATCTGGTATAGTTGTTTTCCGTGTAGTAGGCGGCTTCAAAGCCGGAACCTCTCTCATCCTCATCCTCTATGGGATTGTAGCTGATATACTCTCTCACCTCATAGGGAACACAGACCTTTTTATGCCTGATAAGCTCCCTCAGAAGGGCGTCGGGACGTTCCTTCAGCTCCATATCCTCCTTCTGGTATATGTGCTGGTCCGTCACCTGGCGCAGGGGAAACTGCTTTTTCAGGTGGAAAAAGTTGAAATAAAGGTTCATGGCAATGAAACACAGGCCGTAGATCACTATCCACACAAGCCTGGCCTGCCGGAGCCGTTTGTAGAATGGCCCCTTTTTCCCGGCAAAAAATTCCAGGATCATGATAAGAACGGAACCCATGGAAAGAATGGCCAGGGCTATCCTGCCTGTTCCTTCGGACATAAGGACAGCGGCAACCAGCAGGGCGAGGATCACTGCCCTGTAGATTATCTCCGGTATGACTCTGAATATTATATTTTCGGTCCTCTCACTCATGTCTTTCTCCGGAAAAGGTATCCCAGACAGGTCTTTATGGTACCCAGGTCGGCAAGTATCACTAAAACCACTGCGGCCCCGCCGCAGAGGATGTCACGCCAAAAGCTTCCGAAAAATGTGGTCTCGAAGGCGTATGCCAGCAGAAGCATGGCATAGACGGCGGTTTTTACGTTGTCGTAGCCCACGGCGTAGCACTTTTCGGAAAAGATGCAGCCGATGGCAAAGTATGCTAAATAAGTGACCGCTGTTGCAAGGGCGGCTCCCTTTCCTCCTATAATGGGAACAAGGACAGCGTTCAGTCCCATATTGAACACAATGGCCACAAAGGAGGCGTAATTCAGATATCTGTTCTTCTTTGTGAACTTGATGCCCTGGCAGACGATCTCAAACAGTATGGAAAAAATGGGCATCAGGGTAAGAAAAGGAATGATCCCCGATGCTTCCCTGTACTTTGGACCCAGTATATAAACAATAACACCTCTGAACAAAATCAATCCTATAGCTGCCAGGATACATAGGCACCGCGTTATCTTAAATGCTGATTTAAAAAATCCGATACATTCCTCTTTATCACGGTTTTCATATTTCTCCATGGCCACCGGGGACCAGAAGGCTACGAAGGTTGCCTTAAAAGTCAGGAGGATTGACATGATATTCATGGCGGAGTTGTATATTCCCAGCTCACCGTAGTCGGACCAGATCCTGAGGGACCATTTATCACAGGAAGCCAGGACCCATTCCGTCAGAAGTACCAGGATAAAGGGGATACCGTAGGCTGTAAGCTCCTTTTGAGAAAGGGTATTCTCCGGAGCCATCTTTTCAGTACGGCCGATATTTAATGCAAGATACCTAATGCCGATCCCCAGGGTGACCACCCCAAGGGAAAGGGTCATGGCCCACAGTACTACTCTGAAGTCATCCCCCATAATTCTGGCAAATAATACAATC
>JAFYEL010000121.1 GCA_017544285.1 Lachnospiraceae bacterium
GCATCGTTATCGACAATGACCTCTGCTTTCTGCCAGTCGCGTTCACGTGGCGAAAAGACATAAGCTCCCGATAGTTCCAACATGGGGATGAGGTAGGGGATAACTACCGTCTGTGTGAAGAGGTCCTCGGTAGTGCAGAACAACTTGGGACGCTGAAAGCGCCAGTAGCCTTTCTGCTGGTCGTAGAAACTGCCATGGCTTGCCCATAGAGAAATGTGCCGGTTCTGCAACCCGTGGGTGTATTTCACCGGTATAGAAATGTTCTTGACCCAGGGCTCACCCTGATAGTCGATGTCTCCCCATAGGCGTGACTTGTCGGCATTCTTGGAAAGACGGTTGGGGATAAGGTCGTCGATGCTCATACCGTTAGTCATCACCGTCAGCTGATAGTCCCGATAGACTTTCGGCAACTCGCCCTTGATTTTACGATAGATCCACTCCGTGATTTCCGGTGTGAACTCCTGAGCGGCAAAATAGGAATCGGCGGTAATCACCATTGTACGAGCCGTCTTACTCGTCTGCACACTGACCAGCCGCGGCGACTTGCGCATCTTGTTGTGCTTGGGCTTGTAGTTTTCAAAGTACTCCCTCAGCCGTTTCTTCAACTGAGCCTCGTCCTTGGCAGTCTGCGCATGAGCTGGAATGAAAAGAGACAAGAAGATGATGAAAGCCATCACCTTGACAAATTTGATGATGCCGCTCATACCTCTCCTGTCGTAAAGTTTTCGGGGTGCTTACCCTTGAACGGTTTAAAATAAAGCTTGATTTCGCGCATCTGCTCATCGACGTTTCCGTTGGGGATAATCGTCTTGGTACACTGAATCAGTTTGCGCTCGTAATCTACTCCATATAATAATATAGGTATGTTAGCTTTTTGTGCGATAAAATAGAATCCCTTTTTCCATTCCGGATTGAGCGAGCGTGTTCCCTCCGGCGTGATGCACAGTTTGAAGGCAGGCAACTTTTTGGCGGTCTCCGCCAGGTTGTCTGTCATGCTGGTATGCTTGGAGCGCCAAACGGGGATGCCTCCCATTCTGCGGAAAATAGGACCCAAAGGCCAGAAGAACCATTCCTTCTTCATCAGGAAATTACTCTTCAAGCCCTGACTCTTGTTGTAAAGCTGTCCTATCAGAAAATCCCAGTTGCTGGTGTGCGGTGCCATACAGATGATGAACTTGTCGGGATGTGGCTCAGTGACGTTGACGGTCCATCCCATGTGTTTATATAGTAGCCAAGAGCAAAAAGATTTCAGCATGAGTGTTATAAGTTATTAAGTTGATCAACAATATCGCTGGCATGAGCGGCAAAGTCTTCCCTCAAGGTCTTGAAATACTTCTTGGCAGGCATGCCAGGTTCGGGATGAGAGATGCGACGGATAAAGTCGTTCCTGACTTTAATGGCACTGTAAATCAGCGCTTCTGCACTATCGCGGTTGTTGCTATACAAAGAGCATGCGATGCAGTCAGCAAAAATCTCATCACAAATGTAGTTAATAGTACGTTTCAATACTCTTTTGTTTGCCATAAATGGGTCCTCCTTGATTTTTAATGTTTGATTTTTCAGGTCAAAGATAGGCATTTTTTTTGAGATAACATAGCATTTAGTACAAAAAAAATATTAAAATGCACAATTTCTTTCCGTTTCTCGCAAAAAAGGATTATTTTTGCATACCGAAAACAGAATTCTATTCATTATAAACAAAGTACGAATATGGAAAAAAGTGCATTGCAGATTGCAAGAGCCGCTTATCAGCCGAAGTTGCCCAAGGCACTTCAGGGAGCGGTAAAGGTGAAGGAGGGCAAACCTACTCAGAGTGTTGGCGACCAGGAAGAAATCAAGAAGCTCTTCCCCAATACCTATGGAATGCCGGTTGTAGAGTTTGAGCCCGCCACAGAGGCTAACAACAAGAAGATGAACGTGGGTGTCATCCTCTCTGGCGGTCAGGCTCCTGGCGGTCA
>JAFYEL010000122.1 GCA_017544285.1 Lachnospiraceae bacterium
AAGTCAGAGGATCTGGCAAAGCTCTTCACCTCCTTCCAGCGTCTGGAGGAGGATAAGAACAGGAATATCGAGGGTACCGGTCTGGGACTAAATATTTCCATGCGCCTGGTACAGATGATGGAGGGCAATATCGATGTGGAGAGTAAATACGGTGCGGGCACCACGTTTACAGCCACAATGAAGCAGGAGATCGTGGATGAAAGACCGATTGGCGATTTCGCCCAGAACCTGGCAAAGCTTCAGGAGCACATGGATGAGTACAAGCCTTCGCTCGTGGCGCCTTCCGCCAGTGTCCTGGTTGTGGATGACAATGATATGAACCTTGAGGTCATCGCATCCCTGCTGAAGGAAACACAGATAAAGATCACCACTGCAGAGTCGGGAAGTGAGTGCATAGAGATACTTAAGGGAAGGCATTTTGACCTGATCCTTCTGGATCAGATGATGCCGGGTATGTCGGGAAACAAGACCCTTGAGATCATCAGGGAAAAGCATCTGGCAGACGGGGTTCCGGTGATAGCCCTCACCGCAGACGCCATAATCGGAGCCAGGGAATTCTATCTGGAAAAAGGCTTCACGGATTATCTTTCAAAGCCGGTAATGTATGCGGATCTTGAGGATATTCTGCTCAAGTATATAGACCGTTCCCACATCCTTACCCGGGAGCAGATAGAGGCCCGCGAGGCAGAAGCATCGAAGGGTGAGACAGAGTCGAAGGCCGTCGGTGCGCAGGGTGATGGCGACGCTGCAAAGCCGGTGATCCTTGTGATAAGCGATTCGGCCGAAAAGCTCAAGGAGCTTAAGGAGTCCATTGGAGGACATTACAAGGGCGTCTTTGTAAGGAACGAGGAGAGCGCCGCAAAGTATCTGGAAAAGCATGAGGTTGAGTTCGTTTTAAGAGCTCCGTCAACGCCTCAGGAGTGAACGGCTGACCGCAGGGAGGACGAACATGGATTTTGATATAAACACGCTGGCCGGTGAAGGCATAGATATCAGCACCGGAACAGGCTACACCGGTTCAAAGGAAAAGTATATATCAGCTCTTCAGAGGTTCTTTAAGTCCTCTGCGGGCAACAAGGAAAAGATCTCAGCCCATATGGCAAACAGGGACCTTGAAAGCCTTATGATAACGGTACATGCCCTCAAGAGTAATTCCAAGATGATAGGGGCCCTCGGCCTTTCGTCAATGTTCGAGGCGCTTGAGCTGGCTTCGAAAAACGGTGACCTTGATACGGTGGAGGCTACTCTCCCGAAAACCCTTGAGGAATACGAAAGGATCCTTACACTGCTCACCCCGCTGGGACAGATGGATACCCTTATGGCTTCCGGCGAAATAGGAGCAAAGGAGGCCCTAAAGACCGCTGATTCTCTGCTTGCGGCCCTGGATGATTTTGACGACGATCTGGCCGCTTCCCTGGTGAAAAAACTGGCAGGCTATCCTTTCAGGATCACCCAGAGGGAAAAGCTTAAAACCGCAGCGGAATACATCGGTCAGTTCATGTATGATGAGGCGGTTGAGCTCATAAGACAGATCATTCCCGCCATCGAGTGAAACAGGGAAACATTTTCCTTTGCCGAAAGGATTTGATATGGATACCGAGAAGATGAAATACCACGTGGCTGTGGTGGATGATGACGCCCAGAACCTTGCAAATGCAAAGGGGCTTCTGCTGGAAAACGGCATGAAGGTCACCTGTCTTACCTCCGGGCGCGATCTGCTCAAGTTCATAAAGAAAAAGACGCCGGATCTCATCCTTCTGGATGTGATGATGCCGGAGATGGACGGCTTCGAGACTCTCAGCGCACTGAGAAGCTATGAGGAAGAAAACGATCTGGCCATGATCCCGGTGATATTTCTCACGGGTGATAACGACAGCAGCACCGAGAGGAGGGGCCTCATGGCAGGGGCCTCTGATTTTGTCTGCAAGCCTTTTAACCGGGATATTCTGGTGAGGCGTATCAGAAATACCGTGACCTACAACCGGACCATTGAGACCCTTACGGAAGAGGCCACAACGGACAGGCTCACGGGCTTTCTCAACAAGGCCGGAGGAACCGCAAAGGTATCTGCCATGTGTGCCGAAAAAAGCGGCGTTTTGATGATCCTGGACCTGGATAATTTTAAGCTGGTGAACGATCTTTATGGTCACGACATGGGTGACAAGGTGCTCATGGCCTTTGCGAAGATCGTCAGGGAAAACACCAGAAAAGAGGATGTGGCCTGCAGGATAGGCGGCGATGAGTTCCTGACCTTTATGCCGGGAGATCCCGACAGGACCCTGGCAGAGTCCATGGCAAAGAGGCTAAACAAAGGCCTTGTAAAAGAGGCGAAGGACCTTATGGGAGAAGGCTTTGACATTCCCCTGGGCATATCCGTTGGAGCGGTTATGGTCCCCGATATGGGCAGGGATTACGGCACCCTTTTTTCATATGCCGACGCTTCCTTATACAGGGTTAAGAAAAACGGAAAGCACGGATATGAGATATACGATCCCTCCGCCTTTGCCGAGGAGAAGAGCGATGATATAGAGAGCGAATTTGCCAGGATGATCCGAATTGTGGAGGAGAGGAATTGGGGGGACGGCGCCCAGCTCCTGGGCAATGATGCATTCACGGCAACGTACCGATACATCATGCGCAGCCTTAAGCGCTACAAAAGATGTGCGGTAAGGATACTGTTTGCTCTTTCCCGTGAGGGCAGTGATGAGGACTATGCACAGAAGGCCGCGGCCTTCGGGCGTATATTGCACAGGAACTTAAGGAAGAGCGATATCGTTCTTCACAACAAGACCGGCCGGTTCTTTGTACTTCTGCCGGAGCTTTCGGAGAATAATGCGGAGGGCGTGATCGCCCGGGTCCTGAAGCTGGCTGCGGCAAGCGAGGACTGCGGTGCGGAGATCAGCTTTGTGACGGACAGCATTATGCCTTGAAGGGGCAGCTTTGACTTTGGATAACAGGATGAATACTACTTACTCGGATCGCATTAAAAATAATACCGTAATTTCATGTTGGATAATATTTGGGATCCTGATACTTGTTCATGGGTTTGAAGCCATAGTGCTCAGAATGGATGAAACCGTTGTGGGTGAAAACTTCATAAACAAGGTCTTCGGGATCCTTGTTATGTTCGCGGTTTTACGCATTCTTAAATGGAAAGGGGCGGATATAGGATTTGCCGGGACGAGGCTATTTAAGGGCCTCGGTACGGGACTGCTTCTGGCCCTTGTTTCCTTTGTTGTTTCCTACGCTGCCGAGATACTCATACTTAAGAGCGGAGGTCATGACATAAGCTTCGGTGTATTTACATCGGGCTTTTCGCTGACGGGAGAAGCGGATATACACACGGGAGCAGGTTTCATCCTCATGTGCGTTTTCTTTAACATAATCAACGTGGTTATGGAGGAGGGGACCTTCCGGGGACTCTTTTATCATATCGCATCCATCGATCATACTCCGAAGTACGCCCTGTTCTTTCAGGCGTTTTTGTTCGGAGTATGGCATATCGTAACGCCGCTGCACAACCTCATCGACGGTGATATAAACGTAGCGTCATTCATAGGTCTTGGAGTGGGTTATATTATCCTTGCGGGGCTGATGGGCATTAAATGGGAACTTCTCTATCGGATGACGGGAAGCCTTTACGCGGGCATGGCGGATCATTTCTTTAACAACTGCATTGCTACAAATCTGCTTCACGTGGTAACTGAGAGCGGGACCGATGAGATGATGATCATACGTGTGGCCATTGCGCAGCTCCTTTCGTTTGTGGTTGTTCTGATCCTGTGGAAGAGGAGAAAATACAGGGATTAAGAGGTCTTTTCCTGAGAAGACAGTTCGCCCTTGAGCTGCGCTATGGACCGGCTGTAAAAAATGATGGACAGGACAAAAATACAGTTTATGAAGAGATCGAAAAAAGTGATAATTGCCTTGATCATCTGTGGCGTTATTGCGACGGCAGGATATATTGTTTATTCAAACAGGGTGATCGGTAGTTATTACGGCTCCGAGTATGAGTATATCAGGATCAATAATGATGTTTATGAACTTGATGCAAACAATCCCTATTCGTCTTCGGACAGGTGGTTAAGGCTGGGACGGGTAGTATCCGAAATTGATCCTTCCGCGGAATCTATGTATATCTGGTCCGTCAAAGGCTCGGATGAATATATTTACCGGGTTTGGGGTATATATGATGGCGGATTTTACAGGAAAGTAAGATGATTGATCTTATTGAAGTTGTTATGCTTACGGAGGAATAAATGGAGATCAGGCGAATTACGGAAGATGACAGAACAGGTGAGTTTCTAAACATAGAGTTTTCGGATTATTCCGAGGACTGTGATGTGGATCTTAACTATGAAGAATTTTGCTTCGCCGCAGAAGACGATGGAAAGATCGCAGGAGTAATAACCGGTCGTGCGTACTACAACGAGGTCCATATCGGGGATTTGATCGTTGGAAAGAAATACAGAAGAGACGGAGTCGGAAGTAAGCTTGTTGCCGCTGTAGAAGACGCCTATAAAGGAAAATGTTATGAGAAAATAGCACTTACCACTTTTGGCTTTCAGGCACCGGAGTTTTATGAAAAGCTTGGATATGAATTGGAATTTGTTCGTGAAGATTCAGATCCAAA